>CAZISK010000481.1:0-6371 GCA_964541355.1 uncultured Candidatus Obscuribacterales bacterium | reverse complement strand
CCGCTCTCGCTGTTCTCCGTTTGATCCCGGCAATACTATATGATGTCGCAAAAAGCGCAAAGACCAAAGAAGCAGGGAAAGTATCCAAGAATCTCGACGGAGACCCTGACGCAGTCCGTTGCGTCAAGGTCTCCTCGAGGTTGTGCCGACTAGAACTCGTCGTTCATAAAGCCCGAGAAGTCTTCATCTTCCTTGAAGCCTCTCGCTAGCATGTAGGTGCGTAGCTTGTTCCAGCTCAGCTTCGTCGCATACTGCGACTCCGACGTTTCGTGGGAGCCCGGGGGAAGGAGCTTGTCCACGCCGTCCAGGCTGAAGTCGCTGAGGCAGTTTTCCTCCGCCCAGTAGCTGACCGGGCAGACAGCGAAGTTGGTCTGACCATCCTCGCGACGCACGAAAGCGAACAGGTACTCCGCCGCCTTGTCGCTTGGCTCCGGGGTGGCGACGTCTTTTGTCGTCGTCCCGGCTTTCCCGGCCTTGATAGTCGGGGCGCTCGGAGCCGTTTGGCTGAAAGTGACGGACGTGATTGCGCCGTCCACCTCGCTCACGGTCGCCCACTGTGCGAGCGTGCGATGCTGGAACACCCGCACGATCGTTTCACTGGCGGTGCCACGCTTGGAGATGCGCTTCCAGTCGTTGGGGTTTTTTCGCCCAGGCAGCGTCGACCTGATGTTGATTTCCCGCTTGCAGACCTCTGTCGTGATATCGCTCATTGTTCTGTCCATTTCTTATTTGCACCGCAGGTGATATCGTGCTGGTGATATCTCCGGCGGTGCGTCGTTGTTTGCTGCTTTTGTCAACTCGAGCGAATGCCGCCGAAGACCAGCATCTTCTGGGCACGAGATAAGGCATTGTGTCTTAACCGTATGCGGCATGAGCAGTTGATTGCGGTCCGCCGGCATCGTTGCTGCACTTCCCTTCACCGTCCGGTTTTTCCGGTCAGTGAGCGACAAGTGCCGCAACGATGCTCGCGGCGCCTAAGAACTTCAACGTCTACTGCCGGCAGGTATCACTTGCCGGCGTTGTCGGGAGCGGTGTTGGTGGTCTCCTTTCCGGAGGCGGCTGTCGGTGTGGCTGTCTCGACGGGCGGATTGGCATTGGCGCTGAGCTTGGCGCGAATGGCTACCCGCAGGAACTCCACCTGGAAGAGATAGCGGACGGCTTCCGCAATGCGCATCACAGTCGCACCGACCTCCTCGACGCAGTCGCAGGCTGACATCGCCTGCCAGAGTTCGAGGGCGTTGGCGTCTAGCGGCTTGTCTTTGACGAGCTTGCCATCCAGCTCCTTCTTTCGGGTGCGAGCGATGTCGGCGAGCTCATCCCAAATACCGGAGCCGAGATCCTGGATCCCTCCGTCGGCGCGCTTGGCGAGCTCGGACTGGAAGAGGTCTCCGGCGTCGAACTTCTCGTAGGTGGTGAGCTTGGCGAGGTTGGTGTCGGCGGCGGCAGCGCCGATCAAGCGGACGATTTCGTCGATCTCGTCGATGAACTCCGTCAGGCGGTTAGTAGCACGCCGCGCCGGCGCGCCGGTGATGCCGGCCTCAGTCAGGCTGTGCGCGAGCCAGCCTTGCAGCGCCGAAATTTGCGGCGTGAAGGAGCTCTGGAAGGTGTTTTGAGCGGTGCTCATGGGTTTCCCTTCAGGTTGGTTCTTGCCCCACGATTCGTTGACTGATGTCCTTGAGTCGCGAGAGCTGTTGCACGAGAAACGGGACGGTTGCGAGGCTGCCAACAAAATTCCACAGGTAGGAAATGATGGCATATATGGTGCCAGGCGCGGCATTATCCAGGCTGACTGCGCGTATGATTACTGTCGCGGCTAGCCCTATCATGGCCGCCTCTAAAAGACCCCAATTCGTGGCCTCCGCGTCAGATAACCGCACTTGCCATTTTGCCAGGAAGCTGTAGTGTTCCTTGATGGCATCTTCGTTGCGAGACTCGATGATCTCAACCTCGCGTTCAAGCTGATCGTTCCAGCTCTTGTTGAGCACCAGAGTCTTGGCTGCGTAGCTTCGACTGAGGATGCTGAGCGGCAAAACCAGGAACAAACAGGCAGCCCCGATAGGCGCGTCGTAGAAGAATAGCATCACCAGCGAGCCTGCGAAGCTGAAGATGGACGAGATGATCAAGGGAACATCTCGTTCGAAGAAATCGACAATCTCCCGAGAAAGTGTGGCTCTCGCTACGACTTGCGAGGTGGGAACACCGGCATTGAACTGTGTGAGTACCATGTTCGAGGCGAGACTCGCATAAATACTCGTAAAAACGCGCGTGTCATACCGTTGTCGCAGCACGCCCAATACGAGGTGCGCAACCCAAGTGCAGAGGAAGATACTCAACCCGTTGTACGAGTTGTTGAGCAAATCGTTGATAGCGAGCCCCGTGGCAAATGGGTAGAGCAGATTGAACAGGTTTTCCAAACCGGTCAGGACGTACGTCGCTGAAATCGTCCAACGATGTCGGAGGAACAGTGATCTGAGGCTGTGCTTCAGCGCTGTTCCGTCCACAGGGAAAGTTGACATGTTACTCTCCAGAACTCACCTGCGATTCCGCGCAGATCAAGTTTGTGCGTATACGGTTAGCCAGGCGCCGTGGGCGCGCACGTCGTGTGATCAAACCACAGCTCGGTGAAGAGCAGGAAAACTAGTTTGGCTAAGACAGTAATTTTGTCTTGTTTGTTGAGAGAGCTTTTGATTCTGAGTATAAATAACAAGCAATGCTCTCACATTTATTGTTATCAAGTGAGAACGGCTGCGATAGGCAAAAAATGGAATTACAGAAGGATTTGAGCTCAATCTCGCTGGGCTTTGATTTTGATAATATGAAATCTCTTTGAGCTCTTTCGTAATCAGGGTGGTGTCTTAGTTGTGTTGGCACTTTCGATATTGAAAGGCATTTGGATTGCGTGCCCGGGAATCGATTTGATTCACGTCGAGTCTGATGAACACGTTCTGGAAACACTGAACGTGAGCTGCTTGAGTCTCTTACATACTCGCGCCCCGTCAAAGCCGGACCTTCGGCGAGTTCCATCTGGAGAGATTTCCCTGGATCGAAACGTTGTCCTTGAACCCGAACCGATTCACGATTCACGATTCACGCAGAGCAACTAAATAAGATAATAGAATCGTCCAGCTTAGAAAGAGACCGGATCCGTCCGGTCTCTTTCAGGTCGCGTCAGCAGAGTCTCAATTCACCAGCAGCCCCTGCCAACCGGCACTCACGACTTGCGCTTCTTCTTTGCGCCGCGAGGAGCATTGCATTGCAGTCCGGGAGTCATCTCGCCGGTGTTGCACTGCAAGAAGGCATCCCAGCCTTTACTGCGCAGAAGTCCTGCCACAAAGTCAGCGATCATGTTGTGCCTGTCAATGCTGATGCAGCCGCCGCCTTCACCGATGCGCTCCATCATGGTAAGCACACGGGCGAGGAAGATGGCGGGCAGATCAGGACCGCGGTCGATGTCGCTGATGTTCTTTCGGGCCGGCAGCTTGGGGACACCGTCCAGCCACTGTTCCTCCTTCTCCCGCAATTGCAAGAGCATGGTTCCGAGCGTCCACTCCAGATCTGCATCGCCGAAGCGTCCGAGCGTGCTGAATGCGCGCTTGTAGAGCTTGATCGACTCGATGATGTTGAGGTTGAGCGCGTCGACCAGCCACGTGGTGCCGAGCTCCTCGTACGGGTTGGTATCGGTGAGCAGCGAGCGTGCCTTCTCTAGAGCGCTGTGAATGAATTCGATCGCGACACAGAGCGGCTCGAAGGCGGCATGCTGTCTGAGCGTGGCGGCCGAGAATGCGTAGGCACGCTGCTGGGCGAGTTCGGCTGGCGATGTCTTGCGGCGCTTCGTGCTCACCTGAGCCGGTTGAACCAGCTCGCTGTGAGCCTGGAGTCGCGCGCGAATGGCGGTCTCCGCTTCCACTACTGCGCTGTCGAGCGCGATGTAGCAGTTGGTGAGGGTGGTGTGGACGGGGTGTTGGTGGAGGATTTTGACGAACATGATTGTGAATCCTTGACCTGGTAGGTTGTGACACAAGCGCGTGCCCCAGGCCTGGCGGGCACCTGTGCCTGAATCCAGCTCGGCGTAATCTGCCGAACCAGATATTCTGCGAGTAGCACAGGTAAGTTGCCGGCACGACCGGCACCTTACCTGTTGCCAGTAATCGTCCTAGTCCGCTTTCTTCTCGCTCGCCATTTTGCGCGTCGCAAGAGAGAGCGCGACGATCGAGTGGTTGTCGGCTATCTTGCTGCCAATCTGATCATCGACCTCCTCTGCCGTCCAGAAGTAGACTTTCAGTTCGTTGGAACCCTTGAGCTTTGCTTGAAGCATCGCTTCGTCTACCTCGATTCTGGCGAGAAAGTAGTTGGGGGTCACGGCGCTTGTGCCGGAGTTCTCAGCGATGTTGCCCAGATGGGTCACCGAGAGAATCCTGGCTTGACTCATGATGGCGTCGCCCAACTCTCGAGTCAGCATGCCGAGCGGCAAGTCTGCCAGCGCCAGGGAATCGAGTGAGCCCTGGGATGTGGCTTTGTCGAGCTTGTCTGCGAATCCGCGAGGGACTTCGTATGTCCACTGGCCCAGGGGCAGCCGCCACTGTTTCACAATGGCGAACTTACCGTTGACGATGGTGACGACGGCTGCACCGTCGGATACATCACCGTTGGCGTTGAAGCGCACGGCGAACTCACCTTCGTTGTTGTTGGGTAAGAGGACAGCGAACTTCACGTCTGTGAAGAATCGCTTGGAGTGCTCGAAGATCTCGATGATTCGCAACGCTTCGATTTCGCCTTTGGTTCGATCACCAAGCTTTCGAAGCGTTTTGAGTTGGCGGGCTGTGAGCTCCGCATTGATGGCAGCGAGCCGATTGTCTCTGTCGTTGTTCATTTTGTTTCACTATTCTGCCTCTGCAGATGTGAGAGGGGTTTAACAGAAACGGTGTTTCTGAGGGAAACGCTATTCGAATCTGCAACCGGTCTGCGATTCTCCGCTCGCCGCCAGGGCGTCTGGAACAGTCACTCTTGAATGTTCCAATGGCGGAGGCTCACTTTCTGATTGCAGATTCGTGATAGCTTTTTACTTGGACGGGGTTGGCGTCCCCTGAGAAGCTACATGGTTTTCATGGTTTTCGGACTTACTTAGTCGGGTCTTCGCCCGATACTTTGGCTGTGTCTTCGGCTAGGTAGCGAGCTCCCCAGAGCCAGAAGAGGCCACCGAAAAGCATGACTCCGGACATGCCGAGGAAGGCGATGTTCATGTTCTTCCCGCACGCGTCGGTTACCGCACCAATCACGAGTGGTGAGATCACGTCCCCGAGGCCGTGAATCACCAGAATGTTCAGAGCAAATGCGCTCGCCCGAATGGACGGATGAGTGACGTTCGCCAGAATGGTGTTGGTGGGGCCTGTATTGAAGAACAGGCAGAAGCACGCGAAGAAGATGCACACCCACGCCAGCGGGAACGGCAGGTAGAGCGTGCCGATGAAGAACGGCAAGCCCACCAGAATCGCTAGTCCCGAAACGCTGAAGTACGAGCCCTTGAACTTGGCGCGCAACCGGTCGGCGAGGTAGCCACCAGCGATGGTGGCGGACAGTCCGGAGAGGACGAGGATGACGCCGAAGATCAAGTTGACCTCGGCGAGGTTGCCCACGCCGCGGAACTCGTTGATGTAGGACGGCATCCAGAACGCCATCCCGCCGATCGCGAAGGTCATCGCCGCCATGCCGAGTGTGTTCAGCACGTAGGAACGGTTCTTCATCAGCTCGACGACGTCCTTCCATGCGATCTTCTTGTGCCCGCCGTCGGCGCCGCCTGCGCCCTTGTCGTACTGCCCGCGGGGAGGGTCGATCTTGAATACGCACCAGAGCGCGAGTAGGAGCCCGGGCGGGACTACGAGGTAGAACGCCCAGCGCCAGCCTAGCCACGCAGCGATCAGTCCGCCGAAGATGAAGCCGATGGCGCTACCTACCGGGATGGCCAGATAGAACCACGACAACATCTTGCCGCGCTCCTTGATTGGGAACATGTCGGCGATCATCGTCGGTGCGACAGGCCCATACGCCGCCTCGCCGATGCCGACGAAGCAGCGCGTGAGGAGTAGTGCACCGAATGCGGTGGCGAGGCCGGATGCGCCTGATGCCAGGCTCCAGACTGCCACGCCGCCGGCGACAATCCACCAGCGTCTGATGTGTAGGAGACCGAAAACCGGGGCCATCAACATGTACGTCACCATGAACGCCATGGCCAGAAGGCCGATCATGGCGTTTTCCGGGTTGGAACCGAGAATGCCTTCCAGCCACGAGAGTAGCGTGGAGACCACGGGACCGGGCTCCTTGTCCGGACCGAAGAACTCGGACCGGATGTTGGGCACCACGGCAGAGAGGATCTG
>CAZISK010000480.1:0-6374 GCA_964541355.1 uncultured Candidatus Obscuribacterales bacterium | reverse complement strand
TGTCCTCGTTCAAACTCGCTCCAGATCAAAAAGGAGCCAGCGTTCCCGAGAACCGCCGGATTCTCAGGTTGCGATTCTATCTGTCTGAACCACCGCTCTCTAACTTGATCAAGCATTGGAGAACCGAGAAACCCAATGTTCACCAGGAGACTTCTCAGATTAAAACCGTGGTCCGGATAGTTATCAATCAACCAGAGCACGTGCCGGAGGTGATTGGCCTGATTGTGCTCGGGCTCGTACATGTACAACTTGTAGTAACTCAAGATCTTTACACGCGCTGAAAGATCTTTTGGATTCGCCTCGATATGAGACTCCAGTTTTTCTACATCCTCCGAGTTAAGGCGCGCACCCTCAAGAATTACCTGACTCTGTGCATCCTCGTCCAGTTCTAGAAAGTTAAACATTTACGGCGATCCTCTCTCTCCCCAAATTCCTCGGTGGAGTCGTTTTTAATCGTCATTCGTGCGCTCAGTTGTATCAGATTCCGCCGAAAGATTCAGCTCTATTTAACGCATCGCGAACGTCGCCTTTTCAAGTGATGCAGTAGCGCTCGTGAAGCGAAGATGTCTGTTTTGATGCGCATTTATTGCCACAGTTGGCGAGGATTCAAACATAAGCAACGACACCATTTAATGTCTGGAATTGTGTTTATTCAGATCATTTGCAAGATACTCAAGCGAGGGTTTCGTATCGACCAGCTCGACATTGCAATTTGGCAAACCAGTCTTGAGCGATTTCACAAGAGCATTTGATTGTGACTTTTCATTCGTGACATCCTCTGAGTAATCGCGAACAAGAAGCTGTTTCAGATTTTTCAATTGACTCAGGCACCTGACAGTATCGTCGGGGAATTGCTTCGTCTCCAGATACAATCGCTCGATGCGCAATCTGGAAAGCTCCCTAAGTGCACCTTCATCTAGACGCTGCTGACAAAGAGACAGGACTCGAAGTTGTTTGCTCGCGCTCAGGGCCGGTATATTGGACAAGGCAATCGGACCGCTCAATTCAAGACACTCTAGATGTGGACAACGAGCCAAGTGCCACATTTCTTTTGCTGTCATTGGTCGCACGCCAAGAAGGCGTAGCCTCTTCAATTTCTTCATTTTAGAAAGCTGCAAGAATGCGTTATCGTCAAGTGCTCCTGAGTCCAACGATAATTGAAGAAGTTCAGGAAATCGAAGCAGCGCATCGAGATGTTCGGAACGATAAGGTGCAACTTTTGACTTACCCATGTAGTTGGAGGCAAATGAGACCACCGGCATCCAATCTACGGTTTCAATACGCCTATCGAGGAGATGAGACCATCCGGATCCGGAAAACGAAGAGCAGTTCATCACAAAAACAGTTCGAAGATTCTTGAACCCTTTCAGATATGCAAAGGACTCGTCAGACAGGCGCTCCATATTTTGAAAAGCAACGCTGCGAATCGGCAACTTTTTGAGCTTCTCCAGGAAGCGCCCTTCAACCGTCCGGCAGGAGTACAGAGATAAATCCTTCAGCATGACAACACGCTGCAATGCCGAAAGATCAGAGTCGGAAAGAGGAGCGTTCAAAACCGTCAGAGAGGTGACGTTCGTTCTTTCCAGCAATGTCAATCCATTATAGGTGTATCGGCCACCTCGCAAAGCCAGCATATTCACATCCCTCAAAGAGGCGTCTTCCAAGAGGCGTTCCAGCACCTGATCTGAGCCGAAAGAGATCTGCATCCCTTTGCCGGTCCTTGTGATTCGAAACTGGCTCTGGTTCGGTTGACCGGTCGGAAGTACGCGCGGATGTTGCCAATCCTCTAACCACGGTTTGAGTCGTTGCAGTTCCCAGCGTTCCGGTTGATAGAGAAAGGCTTCAGAAAAATCCCTTGCCGCCTCAGTCTTGCGTTCTAAGGACGTTAGAACGACAGCTCTGTGAAAAATCAATCTTTTAGTCAACTCCGTAGACGCACCATTCTTCGTATCAATGGCACGATCGAGCGCGCTCAGGGCACTGCTGCCTCTTCCTGACAGCAAGAGTGCAAGAGCATAGGCATCAAGAGCATTTTTGTTGGTGGCACTTGAAGCAATTGCAAGCTCAGAGGATTTTAGCGCTGCCGATATGTCGCCATTAGCGAGCTGCTCCAAGGCTGTCAGGCTATAGTCATCGGCAGCTATTTCCTTGTCTTTTGTGGCAGGAATTACATAGAGCAAAACTGCCGCAATACCTACCACCAGACAACTGCTTATAAGCGCAAAGTTCCGTCTATTCGATTTGATTGCGGATATCGATACGTCGCCAGCCGCCCCCTGAACTCTGCCTACCGCGGAGATTGAGCTCTGACACGAGTCGAGCTCCTCCAAGAGCTCACTCATGGTTTGGAGTCTTTCCTCAGCTTGCCTCGCAAGACACTTCGAAACAAGGTTTTCTAATGCGTTCGGATATTCGACCTCTGAATTCTTTCTGATTTTGATTGCATCCTTTAGCGTCGGAAGTTGTTCGAAACTCTTACCGGCGAAAACCTCAATAGGCAGGACACCGGTCAGCATTTCAAACAAGACGCAACCGACCGAATATACTTCCGATCGCGCATCAAACTCCTTTCCCGATATCATATCCGGTGCCATATAACCCGGCGTACCCGACAATGTCAATTGCTGTTGCTCGATGTCGACAGGCTTTTGCTCCTTAAATTTGGCAAGACCGAAGTCGGTCACTTTGACGCTCAAATCGCCATTCTCACTTTCTGACAAGAGAATATTGTCGGGTTTGATATCTCGATGATAAACATTGTGCTCATGAGCATACACGAGCGCTTCCACGACCTTCTTCGTGACATAGAGCGCCAGATCGATATTCGTATGATCCCGCTCCCTCAACACAGTCAGGACACTCTTTCCGGGAACAAATTCAAGCACCAGGTACGGAATCTGCCCTTCAAATATTCCGAAATCGAAAACCTCGACGATGTTAGGATGACGCAATCGAGACAGCGCCTTGGCTTCGTTTTGAAATCGAATCAACTGTTCCCGAGAAGGAAACCGCAATAACTTTACCGCCACCCTCTTGCCTAACAGTTTATCTCGGCAGCAATAGACAGCACCGGCGCCGCCTGAGCCGATTAAGCCCAATGGCTTGTACCTGTCCAAAGGGAATGGACCGGTGACCTCGATCTCATCCTCTTGCTCGAGTACGCTCGGCTCACTCGGTACTGTATTTGGTGCTAGCGCTACCGGTCTCTGACAATCGCACAGGTCGGAGCGAAAAATCCATTGGGTAAATGAGCCAGGACGGCCTGATGAAATGCGCCGTTTGCAGAGTTGGCAGATCTCGAATGATGCAGGCTCGACCTCATTGTAGGAGCCGCAGCCACATGTGGCAATCCATTGTGTGATCGTGGCACTCGTCAGCGGACCGATTGAACCTCCGCAGGTCGGGCACCTTGGCACTCCATCAACGTCAGCCATCGCGGCTCTTCCCGAGCGCTCCAGAATCGAGGCGGTATCCCTGACCGTAAACTGTACGGATCAGGTTGGGCGATCCAGAAGCAGCAAGCTTCTTCCTTAACGTATTTATGAACGTGTAAACCGTGCTTGGCGAAGAATCTGAGTCGGTGCTCCAGAGCCGCTGAAACAACGCCTCCGGACTAAACGTTTCATCTTTGTTTTTTACGAAGAAAACCAGAAGCGCATACTCCTTGGCGGTCAATTCCAGCTCTTTGTCGCCTATTCTCGCCAGCCGCTTTGTAGCATTGATAGCAAGGTCACCGATACTTAGAGTACTTTCCTGAATCACCAGCGGTCTTCTCAAAAGGGCATTAGTTCTCGCGATAAGCTCACGCAAGAGAAACGGTTTAGCCAGATAATCATCGGCACCGACCTCGAAGCCGTATTCCTTGTCTTCGATGTTGGCTTTGGCTGTCAGCATCAGGACCGGAGTCTGACCGCCGGCCGCTCGAAACTTCTTGAGCAGGTCGACCCCCTCGATATCCGGGAGGTTCCAATCCAGAATGATCAGATCGTATGCCAGACTCTTGAGATACGAATCCGCATCCGCTCCGGTTGTCACACAGTCCACGACATGTGTTACGTCCTCGAGCGATTCTTTGATCGACACGCCGAGTTGCTTATCGTCTTCTACAACTAAAACCTTCGCCATTTGTTGGGAACTAAATCCATATTCCGATAACGATTGTACAATCAACAAAGCAGCCCAAGATATGGAGCTGCTTTGTAAGCTAAACGAATTATCACATTGTGCCGGGTTTATGTCGAGTCGGAGGACCTCCTTTGACCTGACGGTCGGTGAGTGTGTGTAAGCCGATGACGCGGGGGAAAGACTATTTATCGTCGCTGGCGCTAAATGCTTCTGAAATCCGAGTAGCACGCTTGCGAATAAGCTCAGGATTGTTAGACCGACTCTCAACCTCTAACCTACCGTTCGAGCTTTTGGAGACCGACACTCCTTCCACTCTATAACTTGCTATTGGTTCGAAGCCTCGTGACCGGTTGTATGAAAGTCGTATGCCGTCATCGCTGCCAGGCGGTGTAAGGAGCAATGAGCCGCACGCACCACCGTCAATCGATCTTTCCGCCAGTCCATCGGTTTGAACCTGAAAGCCCATTTCCTCAAGAGCTTCTTCGAACGTATCCATTGCATCAATACTCAGACTGTTCGGAGCGTAGTACACGGTCTTGCTGAGAGCAGTAAAATCGCCGGTAGCAAGCGCGGTAAAGGCTTTTTCTAGCTCTCTTCTATCTGCATTTTTTTTCACTTTGTCGAACTGTTTATCCATCACCTGATCGATAGTTTCTTGCTCCTTATCAGTTACTTCGCGTTTTAGACTGACATCGGAAGTCCTGACAATCTCGAATTTTTGCGGGGCGGAAAGATCAAACGAGTGGTGCGCGGCACCTTCAATCTCCTTCAAATGTCCTAATTCAGGATGCTCAGGGTCTCTATATGTGCCAGGCAACGGGCTCTCCGTGGGAACCTGTTGTGATTGTTTGATTGTGACTTTATTTCTGTCGCGAAGAAAAATGGGACATCGAAGAGGAGCGTCTTCGATCTTTGATATGACCGTCTGCCACAGTTGATCAACTGCCTTTGCGCCTCCTTCCTTGTTGGCAGCACGGATGGCCCTTTCTAAATCCTGATTGACTTGAGCAAAGTCCCTCGTTGCCAAAGCCCAATCCCACGAGCCGCTCAAGCGCTCGGCAGATTCCGGTTGATTTTCTCCCTTTTGTTCGGGTGGAGAATCACCAGATTCGGTGCCGGCGCCAGACGCTTTAACTGGATTATCGGTTTGTTCCGGTTGATCGGAAGGCCCACTGGTAAAAACAATATCAACCTTCGGTAGAGTAGACTCATCCAGGTAGTCCTTTAGAATACTGAAGTCTTGCACTCCGAAGTCAGCAATCAAAGCTGGCTGTTTTGTTGATTCAACTTGCTGTTCTAGTGACATGGCTCTTCTCCCCCGAAACCCTCGTCCTTTGATGCGACTCACAATATCCGAAGATCTTAAAGCCGTTTTAAAGAGCTCGGAGCCGGAAGAAAACCGGACCCGGTGAACACCGCACGAAATGTGGTAGGTTACTGTGGTGCGCGGAGGAGCGGATCGTTTGCGGATAAGAGTCAACAAACAGGGGCGAATTCTGGATGTCGTCAAAGAACGTGTTGACGAAGAGGAATACAGCATTCTCAAAGGCTTTAATTTCATAAGCCTGATCGATGAGTCGCAGACCGGCGTCGCCAACAGTTTTATAAAAAGCATATTTGACAGCGCGGAAGTACAAATCTGCCGATTGGAGCTCAAGTTGAAACTGGATGCCAATGTCGAATATCTTTGTGTCGGACTTCCGGACAACGAAGAAAGATGCACACTTGTTGTAAGACGAGTGTTCGATTTCGACGCAGAGAGAAAATGGGTGGCAAATTCACAGGCCAGACTGCGCAACCTGTTTAATCGGATGCCGGTCGCTATGGCACTTGTCGATACCGCCGGACAGTTCAAAGCGGTAAATCCGTCTATAGAAAAGTTATTCGGATACTCGGCGCAGGAGTTCGCTATCAAGAACCTGAATGACATTATCGATGTAAAAGAGAGTGAAGCTCTCATCGACCTGATCAAGGCATGCAGTGACAAGAATATTCAGTTTAAGGGAGTGAAGCGAACTGGTGAGACTTTCCACGTTGAAATCTGCAGCCGAATGCTCGATGAGAACGCAGGTTTGATCAATGTCTGCATCTTCGATGTTTCTGACCGAGTCAAGCTTGAACGGCTCAAGCAAGAGTTCGTCCAGATGATCAGTCACGATATAAAAACACCACTCACCAGCATTAGTCTGTTTCTTGAACGCGTTGGACTGGGAATGCTCAGTAACAGGCAACCAGAAGAGCTAATGTCA
>CAZISK010000479.1:0-6398 GCA_964541355.1 uncultured Candidatus Obscuribacterales bacterium | reverse complement strand
CTTGAGCGACGTGAAGGCCGAAATGTTTTTTATCACCTGAGGCAACCGGAACTAGCCCATCTCATTGTCGAATGCATATCATTCGTATCTCCGGACGACTCCGAATCTCAAAGAATTTCTTCCGCTATAGACGCGGCTCGTTCCGCGTGGGAAGACGAGCGTCCCACGCGCAAAGCCGCGAAGCGAAAAAGAGTCCGATAACCCGAGGGTCATCCTCGCGCTATAGCCCTGTAGTCAGACACCTCGAAGAGTGCCTGACAAACGAATTCGACATCGAGTCGGATGGCATAAATGTAGAATCCTGCGTACGCCTGGCAGGAAAGTCGATATTGCGCCTCAAGAACCTTGACGCCTCGGGTCCTTGTTGATAAGATGCTAATGTTGTCATATCGCAACATTGTAATATCGCGATAATAATGCACTCAAAAAGACTGCAAAACGGTAGCAGACGGCGAGCAAATTAGATCGCTTTTTGCTAAGCTGACATGAAGACAAGACGGTGTCTCTGTAATTTACGCCAGGAGGTAGTTTGATGCGTTCATGCAAATTGCTTAGAACGTTTCTGCTGTCCATCATGGTCGTAGCTCAATTCATTTCTTGCGTGGATCTTGCGCACAACGCATTACCATCTTTCTATGCCGGCTCCATCACAGAGGACCAGCTGGCCGCATCTGACAATTGTGTGGCATTTGCAAGTGCGACTCCGATCCCTGAGAAGCTCGATTGTCCACACGAACCACCTACCCGGCGGCGCGTGTTGTTAGCTGCTCATAGTCTGCCTCTCAGAGATGTACGAAGTCCAGCGAACTCGGACTTGCAAGTGAGCATGCCGAAGTTCGCTCTCGCTCAATGCGCCGAAAGAGCCAGGATCAGTTCCTGGTTGTACAAAGATAGAGTTCACGATGAAGCCATTAAGTCAGACCCTCTCTGGCTACGCTTCCGATCCTTGTTAATTTAGAAACCTGATTGATCAGAAATCAGCCAAGTGCAGTCGCCTTGGCTGTTAGTGTCGTCCTGAATTCGCAGGTTCGACGCAGATCTATTACTACGTTTCTAATTTGATAAGGAGGATTTGGTATGTGCGGATATCGAGTCGAAGCGGACGAACAGCGATCCATCTCGTTGTCGATACCGAAGCTAACTGTCACAGATGTGCGATCTCTTATAATCGGTTGTTGTGAACAAGGCGCACTCCCGGAGATTCAACACCTGGAAAAATTGCAGCCTCTTGCGTTTATCAATACAGCTGGTGGAACACTTTTCGATTCAAAGAACGATGATTGCAGTGACGGACTTCGGTTCCTCGAGTCAGTTCTCAGCACAGCCTCTAGCGTTAAGCATATTGTCGTCTGTATGCATACAGGCTGCTCATTTGTATGTACCGAAGCGCACTCTGGATGCAGCAACGCCCATAAGAGGCTTCAACTGGTGAAAAGCGCTAGAGTATCTGACACTCCCGGGGAGTCGTCGGATCATCATCATCTCGACGAGATGTTGTTCCCATATGAGAGACTTTTGTTGGAACAACTGCTTGCTCTAGCCACGATGCTGAAGAGAAATCCGAAATTCACATCGAGAGAGGTTATGCTTCACGGCCTACTTTTCGAACCGGAAATTGAATGGCTATCTTTCTTCGACTTGGATACGGGTCAGCTACTTCCCCTAAACGCGCATACTGAGCTTTACTTATGACGTTAGCCAAGCGAATAATCAAGTTCTTCCTACCGCTGAACCCCTGAAGTTTCCACTCGTATCGAACTAAACCTTAAGCGTCAACCAAATCGGACAATCTCAGTCAAATTGGCGATGAGCCGCGCCCTAGTTGGTTGTTCCGGTGTTTGAACAACGTGCACCAGGCACTCAGCGGAACGTAAGATCTGCATTGCTAAACTGAATCGCAATAACTCGCTCCAGACCCCTTGTCTGCTGCATAAGAGAAGAATGCAGTCTGTTGGCCAGCTTCTTGCATAATTGAGTATCGTGTTGGCATTTACAGGGCCCTCGCTTACATCGCTAGTGAGGCAAATGCCTCGATATCTATTGCGAATTTCCTGGCTGTAAATTGCCAGAGCCTGCCGAAGCTGAGCGGTGATATGGGCCTGCTCATTGAGGAGCTGATGCGCCTGTGCTGCGGTATATGGAATACTTCGGAACCACAGCGGCTCGACGATCGAAAAGAGCCTGATCTCGGCATTCCAAAATTGTGCGTTTGCCGCGAGCCAATGACAGAATCGTTCTTCGGTGCGTTCATCTTTCACTGGCACCAATAATCGCTTTCGTCTAACTTCTTGCTCGCTACTAGTCATTGCGCCTCCTAGTTCGCATCTTGCGCCAACCTCATGGCTGTTTTGCGCCCGCCCGGTCGCACTGCACCGCAACGAGCCTGGAAATTGCCCCAGTCGATGGCAAGCTCACCGCCTTGTTGTCGATGTTCTTCGGCTCGCTCCATCAGCAGTTCCAAGCAGGCGTGATCCAAGTAGTGAAGCTCGTCTATGCGAACGTGCAATTCAGACGACGGTGGCACTGATTCAACCGCGTTGATGAGCCTTGGCAGTTGCAAAAATGTCGCCGAACCCCATAGATGCAGAATGGTGCGTTGCGAGCTCTCTTCCAGTCTGATACCGAGATAGGCGATTGCGTAAAGTTCTTTGCCCGCGGCCAGCGCGAAGCCTATAATCAATCCGGTAAACAGGTTGGTGCACAGGATTGCCACCGCGGTTGCCACTACAATCGCGAGTTCGGAGCGAGCGTATGATTTTATGTTGTTTAAGATCCCTTGAATCATTTTGCAGCCTATCAACACTAGCAGAGCAGCCAACGAACACACGGGCAATTTGTTGAGCAACGAGGGAATGAGAAGGACGGCAGAAAGAATGAGGGCACCGTGGATAATATTTGGTGTGCGACTGTTTGCGCCAGACTGGACGTTCGCCATACTGCGCAAAAGCACGCCTGCAACCGGCAGCGAACCTAAGATACCGCAAACGACATTGCCTATGCCCTGTGCGAGCAGCTCTCGATCGAGATTTGCTTTTCTCGAATTGCTCCGCGAGTCAATTGCGGTTGCCGTGAGCAGTGACTGAGCGCTTGCAACAAATGCCAGTGTTAGCGCACAAAGCACAATATCGGACGATGTGGCAGCATTCAGAAGTGACTGTGGCGTGGTCAGCCTGAGGGAAGTAATTGCATTGGCTGGAACTCCTATAAGTTGAATGGGTAGATTTGTTAGCGCAGTGGTCAGCCCTGCTATGAGAACAGCCGGTAGCGCCGGTGGTACCGTGCGCAGGCCTCCGCGTGCCACTCTGGGCCACAACAGAGCTGTGATGATCGTTAGTAATCCAATGCACGCTGCTGGATGGTGAGTGAGCCCTTCTGTAGCTGTCAACGACTTCGCGATAACACCAGGAAGGGCGGCCAGATTCATCAAGCCTGTCGTGTGTGGCTTACTGTCAAGCATTATAAGTAGTTGGGTCAAAACTATAATCATTCCCATCCCGGCCAACATCCCGCTGACTACGGCAGGGGAAAAGGCTCTGAACCAGATTGCACCCCGGGCAACGCCGACAAGCACTTGGAGCAGACCGGCCAACGTCACAATGACTCCGAGATTCTCAATCCCATGATCATTGATCATCTCTAGTACTAACACTCCGATGCCGGCGTCCGGACCTGACACCATTAATGGTGCGCCAGACAGACCTCCAACGAGTAGAGAGCCGATAACACCCGACACTATACCGAGATAGGCAGGCACGCCGGATGAGGCAGCCACGCCGAGATTGAGAGGCAACGCGATCAGAAATAGAACGATTGCTGATCGCAAGTTGTCGTCGTTCAATCTTTTGATGTGAGTTGCCATTCAAGTCCTCCGTTAACATCCAGTTGAAGTAGGCACGTTCCTGGTAGCCGCACAACAACCGCATCGGATCGCTTGTTGCAATGCCGCGCCTATCTGAGATGCACGACCTCATCGCAGCGCAAACACTCCTACTGTGACGGGCAGCGGTCCGCGTCTATCTTTTTTTATTGACATATTGTAATATTGCAATATGTCAATATTATGATACAAAAAACTCTACCAAAAGACGCTGGCGTCTGTCAACCCAAAGTGGTCTATTCTATGGTGACCGGGCGAAAGGCAAACGGCTTTTAGCAGAGAGCGCCCGATTGTCAATCGGCATCGGCGAAGGCGATCGGGTTGGCAATAGTATGGAGATCAATCATTGCTATTTAGCTCACCTCAAGCAGCAGCTCTATTGATACCGCTCATGGGTTACATCTTAGTCTTTTGGGCGGATCGCGCCGAATCATTATCGCTGAGTCTAATCCCTGCAAGATTGCGGTTTAAGGGTGGTAGTCAAGTGGAAAATACTGACTATGAAATGCTCGTGGACTACCAAAGTTTCCGTCTTCCTGATTGCTAGCCTCTCGTGGGCTGGGTCTGCATTTGCTGGCGATACTATCAGGCTGGAAGCTCAAATTGAGCATTCGGAGTATCAGAGCCCGGTGGATGATTTTAAGGTCGGCTCGGAGCTTGATGAGAGTCTGTTGCCGACGGGGCAGGATGGTCAGGGCAGTTGGTGGCGCGTTCCAAATTGGCTTGCTGGGCAGTGGCAGAAAACCGGCAGAATCACGGTTCTTTCCTTTAAAGATCTGACAACGAATGAAGAGGTGCCGTCGCCAAGGCACATAAAGGTTGATTATCCAGACAACGAAGTGCTGGGGCACCAGACCGACGGTCATGGCGACATCTGGACGTATGTTCCAATTCCATACGTGGTCAGGACGATCTCCGGCAACCACACGAACGTCAACATCGTGAACGCTTTTGATGAGGTCGATGCTGACGCTGACAGCGTGACCTTGAAAATTTTTACAGTGACGCTTGTCGTGAATAACTCCACCAAGAAGGTAGTCTCCGTCTGCCAGCGTGAGTCGCTTCAGACGCTGACTGTCGTAAATGATTCCAAAGTGGAGATCATGGACTCGACCAGATTTTTCGATCGAGACGGCAAGGCGATTTTTTCGAAGAAACTGCTGACTCATAGCCAAAGGTTGGGTCGATTCGCTCCTACCCACTTTCTCGATCGCACGACCAACCGACCGCTTCCATGGCACGCTTCCTACAAGCTGCCGCGTGACCTGCGTGACTCACCGTACGTTCCGGTTGACCTTAGAGACTCTTTCGAAAGCTTCTTGAGGAGTCATAATTTGGCTACGCTGATACCGGGGACGTAATCCGCGCTCGTGACAAGCTCATTCGACCGTTCGATCGTCTTCGGCATGCCGTAAAATATGCTGAGTTGGGAACGGGTATCGAGACTTCGTATTCGATCGGTTCATCGGTCAAAAGCGACTATCGCGATGTGATGCCCTCACTTTGTTTAAACCACATTGATCGATTTATTGGATGGTGGCACTAAGCAATGAAGTACATTTTTGAGGTTACAATCAATCCTGGTTTCAAGGCGGAAGACTATGCCGAGATCTGGGAAGCAGAGAGCAAGATCATTCAGCGAGAGCCTGGCGCTTGTGGTACTAGGCTGCACCGCTGCATAGGTATGCCATCGAAGCTGGTGGCGATCGCCAGTTGGCAATCCAAAGAAATGCGAGACGCCGCTTTCAAGCGCTTGGAGGAGCACGACGAGCTTATAATGCTGAGAGCGAGGCACGAGAAGGTTGTTACATTTCATCTGATCGGTGAGTTTGAAGAACCTGATTGGATCGTACTTCCAGACCAACAGCTGGTGAGGGACGTATGACTACCGATTCGATTACTTTGGCAAAGGCGCGATTAGTAGCGGATCGCTGCGAGGTTGTTGATGCTGTCAACCTGATCGGACTGAGTGCTGATCTTCGCGATTGGCCTCGTTGTCGTTCGCAATTCGCGGATCAGGTCGTTGTCGACTATTCGTCGCTAATGGGCGGTCAGGGTGAAACAGTTAGTGCGGATGCGCTGATTGAGCGTTGGAGAGCATTTTTCAATGCGACGTTCGCACTAACTCAACATCTAATCACGAATCACGCGGTAGAGTTCAACCAAGATACTGCAATATGCATTTCGCAGTTCGTAGCGCATCATGTATGTCTAGGCAAGGACGCGCGATGGACGATCGCAGGACTTTATACTCACAAGCTGTCAAACTCTGGTGGTCGCTGGTTGGTCACGGATATGACTATGATGCGCTCCTGGGAGGACGGGCTACGACCGTTCTGATAATCGACAGTCAAGGAAGTGCTAACATAAGGAACTTAAGCCGCAGTGTTTTACGGAGCATTTTATGACACAAAAAAGTCTGAAACGAGCTGCCGCATTTCTAGATACATGGCTGCAGTATCGATACAACCGACTTGACATTCCGGGCTTCGTTGTTGCGATTGGCAGCAAAGGCGATGTT
>CAZISK010000478.1:0-6399 GCA_964541355.1 uncultured Candidatus Obscuribacterales bacterium | reverse complement strand
TCCCGAAGAGCTCTTGAGTTCTGAGAATGAATTCCCGTCCTGGGACGATGCCAACCGACTTGGTCTTGTGCTCGGGATGTTACTACTGGCAAAGAAGCTGCGTGATTTAAACCGAGCAACGATACCTCCGCCAGAGACTTCACCGGAGCGCCTTGTTATAGAGACTGCAGTAGATGATAAGGTCTCAAAGCCCGGTTCAAAATTGTCAATCGACAAGTACGGTACCGTCTCTGATTTCGTAGACACCAAAGACTCGCCAGGAACCATTTATCACGATAAATCCGGTCGAATATTTCTCATCCCGACAAACAATGAGACTCAGATATTCGTGAAAGGAAGAGACGGAAAGATACAGCGGCACACAAATGTTCCGCCCGAGGGAATAGAGATTTTACCTGGAGAATCTTTCCACCTCTGCAACTATCGGGATCCGAAAAGTGCGACGTACGCGATCGACTCAAGTACATTCATCCAGATTTCACAAAAGAAGATAGCTCCGATCGCAGCAACCTTTTCGCAACCAGGCGGTCTGTATCTAAAGGTAGGATTTCAACAAGGCGATTCTATCGAGATAGGGTCCGGCAACTCTAAAGGCTTGATTTCATCAAACTCAGCAACTGCTAGAGTGGAGCTCGGCACGAAGATAAGCGAGTACCAGGCTCGATTCGCCGTTGATGAAGGCGGAGTATACATTAGAGATGGGGAAACGACAAAGAACGGAGAAAATATCTCGTCGAAGGATGGCACCTGGGTCAACGGTGAAAGGTTGAAACCCGGTGACAAGAGATATCTGAAGGCAGGCGACAAGGTAAGCTTCGGCGAACCAGGAAAGCCAAATTCTGTCAGAGTATGCATCGATCCGATTTCAGATAGACCAGGAACAGTCTCTCCAACACTCGCTTCCGAATGTATGACACCACGAGTAGTGAGAACAGTTCGCTCTGATTCAGGCAAAGGACGGGCGTTCGAACTCGTGCCCAATCAAGACCTTATCATCGGACCCAAATACGATTTGGATGTCGGAGGTAAAGCGAAAAGTGGCACCGCCTCACTGATTATCAACGCTCAGGGTGATGCTTTCCTCCGGGTATTTCCGGGAAGCGAAGCAGTCATCAAGAAAGCGAACGGAGACGTCTTTAAACTAACTTCATGGCAGGGCTCCGTACCGATCGAACCGACAGACAAAGTAAGTATAGACGGCTCTCCGTTCTTTCGAGTAGAAGAAACGCGAGCCCCCGGAATGGATGTCGTAATCGGGAAAGAAAAATTCAAACTAAAGGCAGGGGAGACCCTCCATCTCGGTAGAGATCAGGACCAGACAATCTCTGACAAAAGGTTCGTGAATTTTGATGGTAATGTGGTAAGCCGTGAGCACGCGATCATTGGTGTAGACGAACTTGGCCGCCTATACATCGAGGAAACGGCTCGACCATCGAAAAACGGAACCTTCGTCAACGGCATAAGGCTTCTTCCTGGTCAGCGCCAATACCTGAACGCGAACGATTGGGTCCATCTGGGCAGTCCGATCGGCAAAAGTTCCGTACTTATAACACTCAAACCGCTAGACCCTGTAGGCACGCCTCGTGATTCAGACCCTTTGAAGGCCGTTCTATTCGATGACTACAAACAACTAAATTTATATGAAAAGACGTTTGGTGAGACGATCAAAGGAATCGATCTCCCACCGCCAAGAAATGTCAGAGCCTGTCTAGTTGTAGGAAAGGTGGGCGAGGAAAATATTCGAATCAGAGGTGATGTAGATCCAACTGCTCTTCGGGAAACTATAAGAGTCGTTCCGGAACAAATCGAAACGCTGGAAGCTAATGAATCTTCCAGATTCGAAAAACTTGAGCTAACTATTCGCGGTAAGAGTTATACCTATTACCGGGACAAAGAGTCTGGGAATCGATTCTATCAGCTAATTAAAGACGGTGAAGAGCCTCGACTTGTAAGGGACTTCGAAATATTCGTGGAACCGCCCGGACGATCTAACGGTCCCGGCACCACAGGTAGAGACAAGCCCTCAGGCGGCCCTGGCACCGGCGGTGGCGACAAACTCTCAGGCGGCCCTGGCACCGGCGGTGGCGGCAAGTCATCGGGCGGCACTGGCACCGGCGGTGGCGACAAACTCTCAGGCGGTCCGGGCACCGGCGGTAGCGACAAGCCATCGGGCGGCCCTGGCACCGGCGGTGGCGACAAACCACCTGGGGCCGGATCATCCGACTACTCCAGTTTTGCTAAAGAGCTGGTAAGCGAAACGGGTATTACGCCAGAGGTTTTATCAAAGATCTCAACGGCTGACCTGAAGACTCAGCTTAGAGCGGCAGCAATGAAGAGCATGGGAACTCCAGGGACAGACATAGCCAGACTTCGAGCGTTTGTAAAGTATTTGGATGTAGCGACTGGAGAAGATATTGAACGACTAAAATCTGAAATGAAGTATACAGCCGAACAAACAGTTAAACCTGCCGCAGGCGAGCCGCCAGTCCTCGATCCCAAGACCTGGGGCGCCGATCCAAAACTGGGTGCAGGCGCGAAACCAAATTCCGTCCTTCAGCCACTTGGTGGGCCACCCACCACATTTGATACTACTCCCAAGCCTGCCGGCCTTGAAGAAAAACCGGTAGACAAACCCGGTTCGGATCCGGCAAAGGCGAAAATGAAAGCAGAACCGCTCAAGCCCGCAGCATCGCACGTCAAGGGGAAAGAGACCGTTGGGCGTGTTGCCGGATTTGCCGCAGTAGTTTATGGTTTTTACGAATTGTTCAACGAAAAAAAACATTGACCCGGCTTTGTCATGATCGTGAAGAGACCCCCATTCTTAATGGAGGTCTCTTCATGTTATCCGCGCACGAAATAAGCCCTAGCAGCAGCAACAGGACGACAACTTAACAACTTCGTAACAACTGCCTGATAGGATCCTCCCACTGAAGCACCGAACAATAAAATTTGGTGCCAAGTAAAAACGCCGGGGGGCAAGCAGTTAAACAGGCGCATGCTTGAGGGCGGCAGTAGTATTGAATTGGACTTCTTGACCATCAAACACTACTCCGAGAGGAGGATTAGTGACGTTTCTTCAAAGCAGTGATGGCCTCGATGGTCATCTCAAGATCAGCACGTTCGATAAATTCACGACAAAGACAGAACCAGAAATAGACATTCTTACGCACCTTGCAGTCTACAGCAGTCGCAGAATGCAACCACATATGATGCCTCTAGATCTCCTTCCAAATCTGGAGATCTGTTCCGACGAAAACACATTCACTGGACATCCTACTCAGAACAATACAAGTGTTGTTGAAGTTGATTCCGAAACAGAGCGTACGGCCGATTCGTCCAATAACAACAACTCTAACCAGGATTCTGACATTGGCGCATCAGAGACGCAAGGCACTAACGATAGTACCGATCCCGAACAAAACTGTTCAGACGAACCAACCAAGAAACAAAATCCAGTCGATAGGCTGACTTCACTTACAACGGCTGACATTGAGAAGCTCTCCGAAGCGGAACGAATCGAATTGTTTCAGTCTCTCAGTCAGGATGACCTCAGAAAACTGGACAGCAAAGGTGCCGGAAACCTTTATCAGGTTTTGAACGGCTTATCCGTGGAAGCCAGAGTAAATCTCATCAATACGATGAATACAACAACAATTGATTCGATCCCGTCTAACAGCCGCGCTGCCTTATTGAACAGTATTACCACTGCTCAATTTCGGCTTCTTCCTCTGGACAAGCGCCTCGCCTTCGCAGATCGAAATGTGCCTATGAGCGAAAAACTCGCCATAATAAATGAACTGGAACCAGGCGAGATTTCCAAACTCTCTCCGCAGAAGAGAACAGACCTGTTAGTCGGAGCCCAGCAAAATCAAGTCGCCGAACTACTCAGAATACCTATAGAAAAA
The DNA here is from genome assembly GCA_964541355.1 of uncultured Candidatus Obscuribacterales bacterium. GTDB lineage: Bacteria > Cyanobacteriota > Vampirovibrionia > Obscuribacterales > Obscuribacteraceae > JADYXR01. Next base: position 2,494 of record CAZISK010000478.1, on the reverse strand, counting down.
CGTTTGGCACTAATGGATGGGCTCTCCTTTCAACAATACAAAGTTCTCGTTGAAAATGAAAACATGCGACGAGCCATTCCCGTTTCTAAACACATCGAGATCTTAAATAAGGCGACTCCAGAGGAGATTAGAAGTCTCTCTTCGCGAACTGCACTCGTAGAGTCAATTCTCAAGCCCGATGACATCAGCAAAGGCAAAGAGAAGTTGAACAGCAAAGCAAGAATTGCGTTGTTCACTTCGATAAGCTCTGACAAACTAAAAAAACTCGACGTAGATCTTATTAGAGCATACACCGCCGAACTAAGCGCTGCAGAAAGTCTCAGCCTCATAGAAGAAGCCAGGCTCGACGTACTCGAGCTCATTCCGCCCGATCGGAGGATTGAGTTGCTGAAATCGCTGAGCGCCGAGCAAATTAGGAACCTGAATAAAACACGACGCCTAAACATAATGATCAATGGCGCCAGTGACATACAGACAAAGGATTTACTTGAAGCCTGGGGAACACCGGAGAAGGTCGCTGCGGTTCCTGAACGATTGGTTTCTGAGTTGTTAAAGAATGCAGGAGATCATCTGGCTACCCTCTCAGACAAAGCAAAACAGGCATGGGCGCCCAGAGTTACACCTGCTCTAGTGCGAGCTATCCCAGCAAGTGCAGCAATCTTAAACTGGAACAATCCCCCTGGGAGCAATGGTGGCGATGGACCCTCTAAAGGCGGCAACCCTCCAGGAAACGGAGGGGATAAGCCATCACCCGGAGGACCCGGCACCGGTGGTGGTGACGGTCCAAAGGGACCCGGCACAGGTAGCGGAGATAAACCCGCAACAGGTACAGACGTCGATAAGACAGGCACACAAACGGATACAAACTCCAAATACACGGAGCTTGCACAGGAGCTGCTCAAAGATGCGGATATTTCGGCCGAAAGTATCTCAAAAATGTCGCCCGACCAATTGAAAAATCAACTCCGAACGGCGGCACAAAAAGGCATGGGAATTCCAGGAACCGACGTGGTTAGACTAAAAGCGTTCATCGGATTTCTGGACAAAGCAACCGGAGCTGACCTCGAACTACTGAGATCCAATCTAACGACGGCTGCTACACAGACTCCGAAGGTGGCTGGCGGTGAGACACCGGTGCTTGATCCTAAGACCTGGGGCACCGATCCGAAGGCTAACGGACCGAAAGCTCCTCCTATCAATCCAACTTCCACCGGGGTGCCTACCACATTCGATACCGTACCGAAGACCGGCGTCGATGCAAAACCAGCTGAGAAGCCTGGTGCCGTAGGAGAAAAGCCGACCGGCAAAACGGGACCGATAAAACCTGCACCATCTACGGTAAAGGGAAAAGAGACAGTCGGCCGTGTTGCAGGACTCGGACTCTTACTTTCCGCCGGATTTGGACTACTGTACAAAGATCGCTAAACCACGCTGATTACAACCACACAAAATAACGAACCCGAACTGGGTTTGGAGGGACTATGCTGGAATTTTCTCAAGATCCTAATACGTCTTCAACTCGAACTACTGGACTATTTTGGGAATCATTCGATTTAGGCAAAAAAGACAGTGACCCTGAAAAAAAACAGACTGACATCGGTTCCAGCACCCTTGCCAACTTATCTCGGTCGCTGCCACTAATCGATCAATTCAGCGCGAACGATCTGCCAATACCGATTCTGTCGAACACCCCGCCACAAACGACCCAGGATAAAGACAACAAAGATCTAAAACCACGAACTGCAAAGGTACTGAAAGAGACGGATACCCTGCGTGTATTTGATAGCGGCGGTCCACAGGAGATCCTGACGAAGGAAAAAGGAGTCTCCAGAACACAATTGATTAGATATGGGAATCAAACGGAATGTACATTCGAATACAACGAAAACAATACACTCAAGAAGCTCGAGCTGAAAGACCACACTGGAAAGACATTTCTTTCAGTGTCGCCAAATCCAGTCAATGGCAAACTCGAACTTCAGCTCAACACAATTCCAAAGGGCAAACCTATTCAACTGAAGCATCCTCCATCTGCGCTTGATGCAAACGGCATTCTGACCATCTTGAACGACAACAATTGCTCCGTCGTCATAGATGCCACCGGACGAATTGTCATCACGAATAAAGTACCAGACGGAGACAGAATCACAGAGATCGTAAACCTGTTTATTCCAAACAAATCGCAGGAGCTATTCATCAACAACCATCTGTGCTCGAAAACCTTTCTTGACAGACCTTACATGAAAGAAGTGAGCATCATTCGCGACGACGATAACCCATTAATCATTAAGTCTGTGACTCTGAGAGTGGCTGATAGAATCGCGTTGTTTGATTTAAACGCAGATGGCAAATGGACAGCAAAGGTCCCAGGTTTGACCGAAGAGGGTCGTGATCTGGTCGGCGTAGTAACATTCAATGAACGCATGGATCCAGTGTTCAAGGAAATCAACGGCACAACCGAAATCAGCGAATTAACTCTATTGGAAAAGGCTCC
>CAZISK010000477.1:0-6399 GCA_964541355.1 uncultured Candidatus Obscuribacterales bacterium | reverse complement strand
TAGCGTCATCAGCCCAAGGGCCAGCAGCCCAAGCGTCAACAGCCCAAGGGCCAGCAGCCCAAGGGTCAACAGCCCAAGGGTCAACAGCCCAAGGGTCAACAGCCCAAGGGTCGGCAGTCCAAGGTCCAACAACCTGAGGGCCAACAGCCTAAGGGCCAACAGCCTGAGGGCCGACATCAACATGGTCAGCGACGGAAGCAGCGTGGCAAGCCTCAGGGCGCGCTACAGCTGCTCCAGTCGCCCGGCAACGCTCCGCCTCAACTACGGCGTCAGCCTCAGGCTCTGAAAGTTTTCCAGAACCAGGCACCGACAGGCCAACCGCAGCGACAAAACGGTCGCCGTACCGAAGAGATGATCGAAATTGACCCGCAAACGCGAGTCAAACTTCACTTCCTCGGTTCGGCGGGCGAAGTCTCCGGTTCGCTCATCCTGCTAGAAATCGTTCGGTCCACCAGGACCACCCGAATTCTTCTGGAAGCCGGTCTGCACCAGGAAAACGACAACGTCAACCACAGCCATCGCCTGCCCAACGGGCTGACAGCGCGGGACATCAACGCAGTCGTCATCAGCCATGCCCACATCGATCACTCGGGTTACCTGCCCGTGCTGGTCGAACAGGGCTACGACGGCCCGGTGTATACCCACGCAGCGACGCGCGACCTGATGCGCTTCCTGCTGCCCGACTCCGGCAACCTGCAAGAAAGGGCTGCCGCTCGGGAGAACGAGCGCACCGGCCACGGTCGCCGCGGCAAGATCACGGCTCCGAAGGTGTTACCGCTCTACACCGTCAGCCAGGCTCGCCGCAGCATGAACCGCATCAAGACGGTCGAATATGACCGGGTCTACCAGATCACAGACATGGTCTCCATCAGCTTCACGGATGCCGCCCACATACTGGGCGCAGCCGTGGTGACGGTGAAGGTAGGCAAAGGCGCGAACAGCAAAACCATCTGTTTCACCGGCAACATCGGTCGAAACGACATGCCGTTCTTGCGCAACCTGAAGCCGATCCTCGACGCTGACTACATCATCAGCGAAGCGACGTACGGCAACAAGCTGCACCAGAAGCGTGATCGGCTAAAGGTGCTGGCCGACATCATCAACGACGGCTACAACCGGGCGCGCAGACGCGACCCGGAGGAAGGCTGTGGCGTGATCATCATCCCCGCCTTCGCAGTCGGCCGGGTCCAAACGGTGCTCTACGACCTGCGGACCCTGATCGCTGCAAAACGGATCCCCAATCTGCAGACCTTCCTCGACAGCCCCATGGCGGTCGAGTCGACCAAGGTCCACCGCAAGCACACCAACCTGTACAACCAGGAGGCGCGTCGGCTGGTGGATCGCGGAATCGATGTGTTCCGTACCCCTCGCTACATGGAATGCCGGGGCTGGTCGCATTCGCGCATGCTGGACAAGCCCGTGAACGAGCCCATCATCATCATCGGATCGAGCGGTATGGCCGCGGGTGGTCGCATCCTCGGTCACATCGAGAAGCGCCTGCATCGCTCGGAGAACACTGTCGTGTTCGTCGGCTACCAGGGCACCGGCGCGCTCGGCTACACACTGGTCAACGAAAAGCCGAGTGAAGTCATGATTCACGACGAGCGCGTGCCGGTCAAGGCACGCATCGCCTACATGTCCGACTACTCCGGACATGCCGACTACGTTGAGCTGATCAGCTGGTTCAAGATGTTCCGCCGGAAGCCCAAGAAGCTCTTCCTGGTCCACGGTGACCCGGACTCGCTCACGGCCTTCAAAGGACACATCGAGGCCGCCCTGGGCTGGAATGTCGTAATCCCAGGCGCGCGAAGCTGTTTCGAGCTGAGCTGACCGATTCTTCGGTACACCGCTAGATGAGCGCATCTCGATGTTCTCCTCTAGCGGCAGCCCGGCTGGGGCGCACCACTTCTGGTGCCGCCTACCCTTGTTGGACGCCCACCTGAACTGGTGACCAGCAGGTGGTTCCGCAAATCCCTACTCATTTGGAGCCTACTCACATGAGTAAACCCCGATCCGCCGCAACGCGTGCACGAGCTCTCAGGCGACTCGAATGTCGCCTCAAAAGAGATCTCGAGACGCTAGCTTATCCCGCCAGGCCCTGGGTGCACTCTCGCACCCTTCCTGGCGGCCAAAATGTGCTCGACACTCTCATCGTCGGCGGGGGGCAATCCGGTCTAGCAATTGCATTCGGCTTGATGCGCGAGAAGGTGACCAACCTGCTCGTCGTCGACCGAAATGCAATCGGCCGAGAGGGTCCCTGGCGAAAGTTCGCGCGCATGGCCACTCTGAGAACGCCGAAACACCTGATCGGCCCTGACCAGGGCATCATCAGCCTGACCTTCCGATCTTGGTATCAGGCGCTCTATGGTGAGACCGGCTGGAAAAAACTCGGCAACATTCCGACTGAGGTCTGGGCAGATTATCTGAGCTGGTATCGAGACGTTCTGGCTCTGCCAGTTCAAAACGATACCGAGCTTGGTGCCATCACCTTCGACTATCGGTTGCAATGCTTTGCTGTTCCAGCCAAGAACAAGGAAGGCGACACGACGCTGCATGCCCGCAAGATAGTGCTCGCCACTGGTATCGACGGAAGCGGTCGCTGGGAGACGCCGGACTACATCCGCGGTCTTCCGCGCCACCTCTGGGCACATACCTCCGAGGACATCGACTTCGATAACCTGCGCGGTAAGCGCGTCGGCGTCCTTGGAGCAGGTGCCTCCGCATTCGATAACGCAATCTGCGCACTGAAGTCCGGCGCCAAGAGCGTCGACCTCTCTTTCCGCAGAGAGAAGTTGCCGAATGTCAATCCGTTCCGTTGCCAGGAATACGTCGGCTTCCTCAAACATCACGCTGATCTTTCCGATGACCTGAAGTGGCAGTTCGTATCGCAGATCTTGCGCATGGGACAGCTACCGCCAAAAACGACGTATCACACAGCCGTGGCATTCGATAACTTCCATCTCCACGCCGGAACAACCTGGTCAGCCGCTACGGCACATGGTGAGAGCATCGAGGTCGAGACGAACAAGGGCAAGATGGAGTATGACTTCATCATCGTCGGAACCGGCTTCATCACCGACCTTTCAAAGCGCAGCGAGCTCGCGTCCATTGCGCACCACATCGCTCTCTGGAAGGACCGGTACAAGCCGAGAACTGGTGATGAGCATGAGGACCTGTCGCGGCATCCTTACCTCGGTGAGAACTTTGAGTTCACAGAACTGGTGCCCGGCCAGGCTCCTTACTTGAACTCAATCTTCTGCTTCACGCTCGCTTGCTTCCCAAGCCTGGGATTCGGCGGCGCGACCATCTCCGGGATGAAGTACAGCCTGCCTCGAGTGATCGCCGGTGTGACAAAACAGCTATACCTGGAAGACGCAACGCGTTACCTCGGTACGTTGCGCTGCTTCAACCAGGAAGAGTACTAATCATGCTGTTTTGTTGTTCCGTGAACGACTTGCATCAATTAGCGCTAACACAGCACCCTGACCGACCTCCGCTCCACAAGAGCAGGTCGGTCAGGTGCGGCGTCAGCACATGGCAACAACAAGGGAAACCGCGTACTCTCGGTTTCTTTGTTGTTGTTTTTATACCTACTATCTCTTGTCGTTTTGTTTTTTTCCTCGACACTCGACACTGATGCCCTGTAGATGTCCTCTTAAAAGTCAATTAGGGATGGTTAAAAATGGGGCGACGCACCACTGTGAGCGCCGGCGTCTCTTAGCCGCATATAAAAGCCCTTATCGGCGCACCTACTCCGCGTTGGGGAAACTCGCGATCTCGCTAGCTCTCAACTGTAGGCACCACAGGCGAGACCATTCCTACCATACATTCGATATTGGTTTCCCAACACGTGGTAAATGCGGCGTGGACTATATCTCCAAAGTGTTCATCTACAAGATCTCAAGTTAAAATTAAACGCGATATTCGACTCTGGCAGAGAGACTGCGTCTTAAAACACCCACCCACTGTGGTTTTGCACAGAACAACAGACGCTATTATAGAGTGCTCTAAACGATAACCTGAGTGAGCGTTAATTATCTAGAGACTACCCAGAGACTGCCAAAACCACTTGTCAAGCATATCGATATTCTGACAGTTTTAGGTCATAGATGACGCGGCGTCATATCAGGGGTTCATTGCGGCGATTCAGTAAATCTCACCCCTTTCAATCAACAAATTCAACACCCATGCGATGGGACAGATCTGCTCAGCTGTCAAACCCCTACCGAATCGCTTCTGCGCTTCCACACAAACATATCGACTGAACTTATAAAGCCTTGCCATGGTGCTTCTGGAAAAACCGAAGAAATCAGAACTCTGGATCTTCATCGGAAAGCTCATCTACATCCACCTGTTGATCTTGCTTTGCATGCGACGCACAAGGTCCCGTGAGCGTCGGATGCAAGAGCATCTCCAACGCCATCCCTCCACAGCAGTAACGAAGTCGTAGACCAATTCGAATTCCATTTTTCAAGTCGGATGTTCTGGAAAGGAACAAAATGAAAGAGCGAACCCTGCAGGAAGAAATCGACGCGCGGCACAGAGTCACAGTCCTCATGCACGGACTGAAAGTGTTGGTGATCCTTACCGTGATAACCCTTTTCGTTGTCTGGAAGCCGTCGAGGAAGTCCATTTACTCCGAGGAATACCTCTCCTCAATGCCAACGGTGCTGAAGATCCCCATCAATACCGAGACCTACAACAAGCTGCAGCACCAGGAAATTCGTATCACCGCAGACAGGAACGGAAAGGCGGAGAGCTACATCGGCATCCCTCTCTCAGCTCTGTTCCTGGATCCAGCCGGTCCGGCACACTCGTTCGTCTTCCAACCCGGCGACAACATCGCGCTGCGTTACCGGGCGGACAACCGGCGGTGTACGGCCGAGTGTGACGCCAACGATATCTTGTCCGACGCGAAGGGCAAAGAGGAACTTTTGGTCCTCAATGATGACGGATCGTTCACGATCGTCTCCCCAACCTTCTTCGTTCTGGATAGCGGCTACTACGAAAAAGCCGTGAGAATCGATGTCCTGAGAAGATCAAAATAACCTCGCATGGTGTGCGGAGTAGTAAGCACCCGATGAACCTCGTCAGGCGAGCGAGGTTCATCGTAGCGATTCACCATTTTTCGAGAGGCTTGTAAATACCCTCGAGTTTCTGTCCTCGCAAGAGACGGTGCCAATCTAGTCACCAGAGAAGGAGTTTTCATGTCAGCAGTCAACAAACCGATTCTGTTCCTCTCATTCACGAGCACCATGAATGCGCTTACCGCAGGCGCAATCGATGTAGCAGAGCTGGACGTGGGTCTGTTCGTCTTCGGCTGCACACGCAGTCATGCACTTAACCCATGGAAAGAGATCGACGAAAACGTCGACGATGAGCAGCGGAGACTGCATGCTCTTCTTGTCACAGCCTTACTCAAGGCCGAGCAGGATGGGAGAGTGCGCTTCCGTAAACTCGAAGATCACCCGAACTCCGAACTGGTCGACGAACTTCTCATCGCTAATGGCTACAAGCCGCTCTCTTCAGGTGCAGAGTACTCTGCTATCCACGGTTGTGACGCCAATAACGTCTGGGCTATCGCTGCCCGAAGCACTGAATTGAAGACAGTGCCGCGCTGCCCCTGAGCGCTGTTCTCGTGTGACCAAGACCACAGTTGTTCGTTCTGTGAAGTTCTGTTCGTTCTGTAACCATCTGACTCAAGGAACAATCGCCATGGAAACGTTCGCCTACCTCAATGACCTGCCCCTCACCCAGGCTCAGAAAGAGAAGATCACAGCGCACCCGTACGAGAACGCTGCGACTCTGTACCTGATGTGCCGGGCGATGCCGGTGCTCATGAAGGAGCGGCTCGAAATGGTCCGCCTCGACGAACTGATCAAAGCGCTCGAAGCGAAGCTCACACCGGAAGAGCGCAGCGGAGTGCAGGCTAAGCTGGATGCGATGGGCAGCTAGGACGATTGGGTCAGCGGCAACTCCATGAATGTTAGACCAAAGTCGCCGACCAACTACTGTCGGCGAGCTCATCGTTTGGATTCTCGTGGCTTTGCCACAAAGGAACTGCTTTGTAGATCGGTCGCTTGGCTGCGGTGAACACCGCTTCACAAGCTGATCTACAAGCATTCCTTTCATTAAACTTGTTACTATAATACCCAGTATCACATCGCTACTTTTACTATTTAACTTCGTATTACTTTTTATAATATAATAAACCGAAGCTAATCTCCTGAAAACCTGGACCATTAGCTCGTGATCACCGAAGCGGAGGCATTGCAAGAACTGTGCTAGTCGGTCTTGTTTGCCTCCGCTTCTGGCGTTGCAGTCCGATGAACCAGGAGCGCTCCCCAGGTAGAGAGAACGAAAGGAGCAGTCAAAGCAGTCACGCCTGCTTTCATGAAT
>CAZISK010000476.1:0-6402 GCA_964541355.1 uncultured Candidatus Obscuribacterales bacterium | reverse complement strand
CGTCCGATCCGAAAGAGCGAGATGCTCTCGATCGCTATATCGGCACCCTAGACGATATGAAAGCCGGCAGAGGCAACGTGTCACCGGAAATGGTCATGAACCACCTCCGCGAAGGTCGTGCCGCGGACAGAGCAGCGGTGGATCCCATAGTTGCAAGAGAACGCTCACCTCTTGCTGGCAAGGTCGCTATCGGTGCAGGCGTAGTCGTCACAGTCGGAGCTCTTATCGGCACCTACATGGCTCTGCGCAATTCTATGCAAGGCAACAACCCGGAAAAGCACCAAACACAAAAGCCGGCACGACCATCAGCGGCACTAAATAGATAGTCTTCAGAAGTTTTTTTTCCTCCCCAAATCGAAAGCCATCAAAGATCGATTTCAGTGCCCAACGTGAAGTCGATTTTTGATTTGCAAGTTTCTTTGCAGGCGCCGAACGTTCATCGCCGAGCTAGTCTTTGATCTTGCTTTCCCAACTGTCTGCTTCTTTGAATTTTCTCTGTGTTCGGAGCATCTCGACATACTTCTGAATAATCCAATTCCTGTCACCGTCAAGCAAGCCTTGATCGGTTTGAGCTTCTTCAAACAACTTTGCGGCTTCATCGTATCGGTGTTCGTGGTCAACTCAGAGAAGCTCAGGATGGCTGCTGAGACGGCTGCACGAATTTATGCGAGCCAACGCACCATATACAATGCCATGCTGCTTCCCGACAGCGAAGAGCCCGCTGCTAAAGCGAACGCTGTTGCAGCAGCTACCTATGTATGCCAACAATTGGGAATTCCTGGAATACCGAATGTTGATTTGCTCCTGGTTCTGACGCAGAATCGCGCAGCACCAGGAAGTCATTTGTTCCTGACAAAAACATTGACCTCGGTACCATTGAGGAAGAATCTGTTTACGTGACGATACTGCTTCGACATGATTTCGCAGGTCTCGTACAGTTTGCGAAATCCGCTCCGTTTGCCCTGCCGCCACCACGCTTCCATGAGTTGCAAATCCTTTTCCGAGAGCTTCTGGCAGATGAGCACCGCCGGTCTTCTTTCTATCAGGAGCATGGACTCATTTTCAGCGAACTCATCCGATGTAATGTCGATGTTGAGAACTGAAGAACGCGTCGCACACTTTCGATTTGTCAGAGCGTATAAGAGAGAAAAGTCAGGAAAAGCAAAAATATAATCGTCTGGCCCACTATTTTCGTTGATGGTTTTGACTGTGCTGTCAATGAATGTCACCGTATCGCGCGGCAAAAGAAATCCTCGCATCCGAGGCACCGATGAGGTTGCTTTTGCGAATCTCACGCTGGCTTCGCTTACGCCGCCGAACAAAAATGGAGTGGTCGCCTTTCCGAATGTGACGGCAGCAATAGTAATCATCGCAACTGCGTACAGGATCGAACGGCACAACCGGCCTCCCGAGTCGAGAAGCACCGCCGCGGCGAACCCCAGACCGGGCACTACCATCGGTTCATAAGCAGGAGATGACAGCGAGATCACGAATATAAGCGCACACGAGAGCGCCGACATAAAGAAGAACTGAGCCTCGCGCTCCGACCACCGGCAGGCTCGCCGTGCGAATCCTACAAGACACACGATTGATATGAAGTACGCAAAGTAAATCAGCGTAATCTGGATTGTTTTCGGAATGACCCAGCAGACCGACACCAGATCGAGCCTGCCAAGGACGACACCAAGAGCAACACCACCGAGGCACAACAGGGCGATCGGAATCAGTGTAGTAAATCTGTCATCAACGCTAATAACATCTTCTCGCTGCGCCGATTTCACAATGTCCGATTCGGCAATAACCGCTATCGCTAGAGCAGTTAGTGCCTGTACCCACCACAAACCCAGGTATTCGATCTGATGCTGCAGATAATTGCCCTTGGCCTGGGGAGCTCTGATGAGCGCTTCCGTCAAGAACTGATTCAATGCGCCGAGAGAGTTTAACCACAAGAGTCCAGCCCCAATTATGCAAAGCGAACCGGCAAAAAATCCAGGCAAAAAATAACGGACTCTTGCGAGAATCTGCATACGCCAGAATCCAATGATTACAGCAACCGGCAACATTCCGACGACACCCACGCCGATGTTTTGCTTAAACAAGAGTGCAATGCCTGCCAAAATTCCTGCCAGCATTGAGATAATCGCTACAGCACGATTGCTTCGCTTTCTGTTTAGAGAAAAACTTGTGGCGAGGCCGGCTCCAACAGCGAACAAAATCGCATCGAAGTTCGGATTGTCGATCATGTCGGCACAGTCGCCACAGCAGACCGTCGCGCAAACAATAGTCGCTAAACACGCGTCCTTCACGCTGAACAATCGGGAAAGCCAAAAAAAAGTGACGAGAGCCAGGACAATTCGCACGAATACGCCCATCATTCTAAGGACGATATAGTTGTCGCCAAACAGCGCAATTGTGGCTGCACTCTTGAGAATACTCAGACCGGTGATGTGGCAGACATAGTCTCTGTAAGGCATCAAGCCTTGCAAGTACCATAGACCAGAAGGATAAGTGCCGCTTCCCGACCGCAGCCCTACAAAATTCAAGCAAAAGGAAAACAAAAAACAGAGCAGTACGATTGCAACCACCACCGCACCAACCCAGATCTGTTTCGAATGTTTACCGGCTTTGCATGCAATATCTGGCATCTCGCTACACGCATCCCTTGATGCAACTAGATACGGTGCTTGGACAGTAGTTCATCAATCCTCGATCGTATAGCCCCTTCCGATAATTGTTTTTATTATCGGCGGGTGTTCGTCGCGATCGATCTTCTTTCTCAGCCGAGCCAGGCATTGCCGTAGAGCGTCCGGTGTAGACTCCGATTCAGCCTTCCAGACATGGTCCAGCAATGCATCAACCGAGAACACCTGGTTTTTGTGCCGCATCAGGAATTCCAGAAGCGAAAATTCCTTCGGAAGGAGACGTACTTCCTTGTCGTCCAGACAGACCTTGAAACTTTCCGTATCGAGCGTAAGATATCTCACCTGTAAAACATTGCTCGTCATCACCCGCGACGCTCGCCGCAACAACGCGCGCACCCTTGCCGTCAGCTCGACCTGGTGGAACGGCTTAGTCAAATAATCATCCGCTCCCGCGTCCAGCCCAACCTGTTTTTCAGAAACGTCGAGACGTCCGGTCAACATCAAGATCGGAATCGTGCCGCCTGAAGCGCGATACATCTGGCACATCTCAGGTCCGTTGAGGCTGGGCAGATTCCAGTCGACCAGGGCGATGTCATACTTGTACAGCTTCAGCCGATCGAGACCTTCCTGCCCATCGGTTACACACTCGACCGTGTGGTGCTCGAAGCCAAGGACGTCGGCGATCATGTACGCCATGTCCATGTCGTCCTCAACGACAAGAATTTTTGCCATCCCCGCGTCATCCCTCTGAGCAAAACTCTCAGTGCGGATTATACCCGGCGATGGCAAAAACTTGTCCTGTGTCGTTTTGTCAGTGAAACTTCTGCTCTAAGCTAAAAACGGCTCTGGATTGGATTAGCTGCAAAGAACCTTCAGCAAGAGCTCTGGGTATGCAAATGGATCGTCGAGTTCTTCAGGATTGGAGAGCTCCCATTTGCTTCGTTCCGACCGAATGACTTCCATGTGCTCATACAACTGGCGAAGTCTTCGAAGGTCTCTGTACTCCTCGTCAAGCCGCTCGTCGCGAAGCAGCTCGCTGTAACGGCGAAGCATGTGATAGAACCAAATGATGTGCGGGCTCGAACGCGCAGTCAACTTATCAGCCTTCAAAGCGAGCGCATAGAGCTTGATTGCCCGCTCGAAAGATCGAATGGCACCGCCGAAGTCTTGGCTGGCTTCGAGAATCTGAGCTTTGTAGCTGTTGAGCCAGGCATCTTTCAGCAGCAAATCGGCTCTTCGCCAGAGCTCCGAATTGTCTTCCAGTTGAAAGATCAGCATATCGACTTGCTCGATGCGCTTTTCCATGAGAATCGTATTGTCGGGAGTCGACACAACTTGTCTGGTCGGCAGATCGACAACACGTTTGATTGCAACGTCCATCACTGTTACGCAGTGATCGTCGATCGACAAGCTCAAAGGAATTGCCAGTCCATCAACCACTACACCTAATTTCTCGATAAATCTAATTGGCTCGCGCGAGCGTCCTATCTCATTTTGTGCCGTTTCCACTGTAAGTGCTCCATGTGCCGATGGAACAAAGCTTGTGCTCATGCGAGTTTCGGGTACAACTGCTGTACTCATAATGCTGTCTGCCTCCGCCATTCGTACAAATCCGCCTCTTGAAAACTATGATAATCAGGGTTTATAACATTCGTGTGACATAGAAAGTTTCGACCGCCAAGCCACCCGATGGGGTCACTTGGCGATCGCTTACCTGATACTTCCTCTGTAGTTCTATACGTTAATAGTTGCAAGTTTGCTGACCCACCCCGGATCACCCCTTGCTATCGCAGGAGCGTCAATCGGCGGCGGGAAACAGTTAGCGCAATTGAGTCCTGCAATGGTTCTGCAAGAGAACAAAACCAGGCGCTAGCTTCACTCCGCAGTGGCAGGAGGCACGTTCACCGGGCCGATTAGACATGAACCCAACTAGCGCAAGCGCGTCTGGCGTAGTCGCCAGTTCCTCAGATGCATGGGTCGCCGGGACATGGTGATTCAAGCCAGCGGTCTTCATTGTTCCGGCGAGCGGGTGTCGAACCCGCAGTAGCGAGCGAAGCGCTGAGGTAAACTCATGCTCTAAGAGTTATCGATATATATTGTGCAAAAGAGCTCGGCCAGGCGACCAGCTGACTACAGGCGCTCTAACGGTTTTCATCTACAAAGGCACATGCAGATAGAAATAAAAAAAAGACCCAAATGTACACTAGCCTGCTTTCACGATTTCGTGAAAATCAGGCTAATGACTTTAACCACGCTGGGAGGAAATTTTTCTGGTGATTGCTCGCTTCGTGCGGTCCGCATTTCGTTCCAGTGCAATTAGAATACCTTCGAATTATGTCAAAAAAATTACACGGCTGTTTTTTCCCGGGGCTGTTAATTTAGGCTCAAAACGCACACAGGTCGCCATTTCCGACGCCCAGATCCAAAGATTTACGACCGAAAATAAAAAAATTTGTGCTAAATCGTTGGTTAATTCGATTTTTTTGTAGATTTTGAAGTGGTGGTAACGCCACTACATCTCGGAACCCGACCACGGGGCGGTTCGAAAGAGCCGCCCCATTCTTCTATGGCGAGAATTTATCACGCTCCTGGAGAAGCTCCGCCACAATGCTAATGGCAATCTCCTGCGGATGATTGTTACCAATTGGCAGACCCATCGGACAGTGCACGAGCTCCTTATACTGCGACGGCAAGCCTGCATCATCGATGTCCTGCATCAATCGCGCCGCTTTAGCTTTGCTGCCGATTACACCTATATATGGAAACGGTCGTGACTTCCACTGACGAAGTATCTCGATCATTATAGGCTTGTCTGTGGTGTGCCCCATAGTCATCAGTGTAATAAAGGAATTGTCCGGAAGATCAGCAACGACAGACGGTAGATCATCGGCATGCGTTTTCTTCAACTTGGCGGAATGCGGCAATCGCTCGAGCCATTCCGGGCGCGTGTCGAAACAGGTGACCCGACAATCGAGATTGACCAGCAATCCGATGAGAGCGTTGCTGCAGTGCCCGGCGCCAAACACGACAATATTCCAGAGATTGGTGTTGAAGAGCTCGAAGTAGAGCTTGACCGAACCTCCGCACGTCATACCGATGTCCTTGTTGAGACTCCAATTGACGAATCTTGTCCTCGCATCGCCAACCCTGATAATGCCCTCGGAATGTTCATCGCTCACTTCAGCGTCCCCATAAGTGATTCGACCAGTCCGCAAAAACGTCTGCGCCTCTTCGATCGCTCGCTTTTCCACCTTGCCACCGCCTACAGTGCCAAAATAAAGTCCATCGTGGGTGACCAGCATCTTGCTGCCGGCGTTCTGCGGTACACTGCCGACAGAATCGACAATCGTCACGGATACGAACGGTACATTGTCGATTAATAGCTCCTGAAGTTTTTCGAAGAACTCATGCACGACTATACAATCCCGCTTTCATCATTTTGCTGGTTGGCGCGTTCTCTCTTCCGAACGCTGCTTCTTTCCATCTCGCACACCCGGCTCTTTCCCATTCCTGGCGGCGCCTTTGTATGCCACCGCCACCGACTCGCTAATCGGTCTCAGAGCACCATGCTTGATCGTCGGGATTTCCAATCCTCCGACACTCATGTAGTGGGCGCCCTTAGAGTCTTCGCCGCGCCAACTCGTAGCAGCGTGACCGTCTCGAATCACCTCATCCAGACTGTCGTAGAAGCTAATTCGCCCAAGACTCTCTTCATTAGTGGCGGGTGCGGACAGACATGGCAGCTCTTCGCCTGAAACAA
>CAZISK010000475.1:0-6403 GCA_964541355.1 uncultured Candidatus Obscuribacterales bacterium | reverse complement strand
AGCCGCCAGGACCACCGCCGTTTTCCTGATCAAAACCAGGACCACCAGGAGGTCTGCCGCGACCCTGTCCGCCGAAGCCGCCAGGACCACCGCCGTTTTCCTGATCAAAACCAGGACCACCAGGAGGTCTGCCGCGACCCTGACCACCAGCACCTGGTCCACCCTGTCTACGGTACGAGGTGCCACCAGATGCGCCGGCACCCCATGCATTACTGGCGCCGGAGTTGTTTGATCCCCAGAGGCGGCCGTCGGAATTGTTGTAGTCGTTGTTACCGCGACCTTGTGCCATCATCATTCCGGGTGGGGGTCTTCGGAGGAAGCTCGTGTCCGGAGTGCCTTTAAAGCCTCTAGGTACGTAAGGGAATGTGTCCGTCACTATGTAGTGATAAATTCCGTTCGGGTATTCCGGAGTGGTACCAAATATGCCATTACAATCGTCGAGATCTCCCAACCCTCGAACATACTCGTAATCCCGAGTAAATGAGCCATTGTATCTGCCACCAGGTCCATCTGGTCTGATGCCGCTTTTGAGACGGTAACTCGAAACTAGCCTTTTCAGACCGGAGTTTTTATCTTGCGGGTTTTTGTAACCATAAGGACCATAGATTGGAAAACCATCTGCCGCGAAGCCGATAAGAACTGGCTTCCCGTGCGCAGCGAGTTTTTCCAACAAACCTGAAGGAATGCCGTGGTAATGATAAGCGCCGTTCGGTTGAACATGAGCGTTGTTGCGATCCAGCCCTAGCCTCTGACCAAGGAACATAGCTTCATACTGCCAACCAGAGCTTGGATCGTCATGCCACCATTCTGCGGCCCCTGGATCAAACGGGACACCATTGATTGCCACTCCAAATGGTGCCATACCTAATGGAGTGGAATAGCCCGTTTTGGCTGGATTTCTTGGAACCTTGTATGAGTAGTGTTGCGCGGAAATAGTATTTGGATTTCCCTCGTTGGGAAATTGCCCAGTTGCATGATCAGGGATTCCGTTCGATTGAATTACACGGTAGTCTCCCTGCATTGCAATGGTTACACGACCAGGAAATGCGTATGCCGGTGCAATGGCGAGTTGAATCAGATCCCAGGGACTAAAAGGTTTTGCAGACGAAGCCTTTCTTGCGACACTTTTTGCTGACTTTGTAGTCTGTGCTGTCGTCGACTTCTTAAAGTGCTGATGTGAGTGTTTGGTGTAGTGGTCGTGGTCATAGTGACCAAGAGCTGGGGTATGCGTCAGACTGAGAGTCAACGCGGCCAAGACTGTTGCGGGAATCGGTCGGTTCGTCGGCATAAGTCCATCATTCCCCATAACCGAATTCTGGGAAACCTTTGTGAAAGATTGTCAGCAACACAAGTACATGATTCAACTTTCGTTTGACGAAGCGATGCATCATTTCTGTGAAGGAGAAAAACATGCCCGACAACGCTACGGCTACTCTGAAGGTCGACGATCCGGCACCGGATTTCGAACTGACCTCTATTGATGGAACGAAGTTCCATCTAGGTTCGTACCGCGGCAAGAGCAATGTAGTTGTGTTTTTCTATCCGAAAGACAACACTCCTGGTTGCACAAGCCAGAATTGTTTGTTTCGTGATTGGCATCTTGAGTTCACGAAATATGATGCTGTCCTGATTGGTATCAGTTCTGACTCCGCTGAGTCGCATGCCGATTTTGCCAAAAAGCATGACCTGCCATTTTTGCTTTTGACCGATGAGGGCGGCACCATCCGCAAGCGCTATGGTATAAGAAACGACTTTGGAATCATTCCTGGGCGCGCGACATTTGTCATAGATAAAGAACAGATTGTTCGCAACATTTATGTCTCTCAGTTCAACATCAACGAGCATATTGATAGCGCACTAAAAACATTGCAACAGATTAAAGGCGCTAACTAATTTCGACTTACGAAGCGACGCTGAAGACGAAAGCAGCAACGACTGCCGGTATCGAGCAAGATCGAATACTTCAATTGTGCTTCACTTCGATGAGAGTTTGTCACTTTCTCGAGCGTCTTCCACGCATCGAAATCCTACGTGGGGCAGTCCGGTGTCGGCAGGCGCAGACATTCGGCCGCTAGGACGATAACTAGCACAAACTGAGCTGTGACACAAGAACGATCCACCTCTCTGCACTCTGACGGAGCGACAGTATGGGTGTCTGCTGTCACTTCCTTCGTTCGGTCCGGTTGGATCGACTGCCACCGTATCCGGGGTCAGTGCAACGCTCTGGGCGTACGTATCCGGTCGATAGAAATCTGCGCACCATTCCCAGACATTCCCCGCCATACCATAGAGTCCATAGCCGTTGGCTGGGAAGCTCTTAACCGGGTTCGTTCCTACATATCCATCTTCTTTTGTGTTCTGCTCCGGAAACGTGCCCTGAAAGATGTTGGCGCATTCAGGGCTATAGTTATCGTCCCCCCAAACATAGATCTTTCCATCGAGACCACCCCTGGCCGCGTACTCCCACTCCGCCTCGGTCGGAAGCCGTTTCCCCGCCCACTTTGCGAATGCCAGAGCGTCGTCGTACGACACCTGAACGACCGGATGGTCCCAGCGATTATCTAACGAGCTGCCTGGTCCTTCTGGACATCTCCAATTTGCTCCGGTTCGCCACTGCCACCAGCTATGGTGCGAAGGTTCATTGAGACCTGCAGGATTAAATACCAATGATCCGGGAAGCAGCTTTTCTTTTTCCGGTTTTGGCGTGCCTTCCGGGAGTTGTTGCTTGAGTATATCCCAATCAATAGGTTGTTCAGCGGTGGTGATGTAGCTCGTCTTTTCAACGAATTGCTTGAACTGCGAGTTGGTAACTTCTGTCGTATCCATCCAGAAGCTCTTGAGCTTGACTTTGTGACGCGGAAACTCATCGCGTCTGGCTTCGGGACCGACACCACCCATGGTGAATTCCCCACCTTTGATCAGGACCATTCCATCATGACCCGTTGCATCTACTTTCACGTTCCCGGAGCTAGAATCGGACTGTGGTATGGATGTGACGGTCGGGTCCATCTGGATCGTCGATATAGAGGCAGCCGGAGATTGCAGCAGAGCAGACGCCGCTATTATCATTGTTGTCATGACATCCCAGGCGAACCGCATTTTTCTTTATTCGACTGAATCAGGTGGTGTGTCTAATTCTAAGCGATGCGAGCGCCATATTAATTGGTACTTTGAGCTTGTCAGGATTAAACTCTTTTAGCCGAAACATTGAGAGTTTGATAGAATTTCGCGCAGAACTAAGGGGGGTGCGAGAGATGCTTTGGCCACCACAGCACAATCTGTCTCGGATCAGGAACGCTTTGACTATTGCTGCGATTGTCGGTACGGTCTTACCGACGTGCGCGGATGCTGCCTCTAATGCTGCGGCTCTTCCGCAGAAGGCGCAGAAGCTGGCTCAGCTGGTAGCTGGTGCATCGGTTGAATCCGGGTTTGACAGCGCTATCCGAGCTCGAGCCAATGATTACGTCCATGCCTTTTCAATTGGCGACGCCAAGGCGCTGGCAGCTCTATGGACACCTGATGGAGTTTTCATCGACCAAACCGGTCACGAATACGCCGGGCGCGATCAAATCGAAGGTTTGTTCAAGGATTTCTTCCAGAATAATAGGGCACGCACGCTTGCTCTGAACATCAGCTCTATTAAACCGGCAGGCGACAAAGCTGCAATCGAGAAGGGAACGAGCTCGGTTAAGGACGAGTCCGGCAAAGTGCTGTCATCGGCACCATATACGGTTGTTCACGTCAATAACAACGGTGTTTGGGAAATGGCGAGCGTCGTAGAACATGACTCCGGACCTACAGCCTCAGCGCCCGATAGCAACCCGCTCGACGATCTGCGCTGGTTGTCCGGTGAGTGGTCGGCACAGGGCTCCGGTGGTGACGCCAACCTTTCTGCCAAGTGGGTGGCTGACAAACATTTTCTTGTTGCGAAATTCATCGTAAAAGATAAATCTGGTGAGCAGCATGAAGACCTTCAGATTATCGGTGTCGACCCACGAAAAGGTGGCGTGATTGCGTGGCTCTTCGATTCTGAAGGCGGCTCTGGTCGTGCCTTCTGGAATAAGAGCGGCAAGAGCTGGATTGTCGATACGATGCGCGTCTCGCCTGAAGGCAGACGGATGCGGTCGCGCAACGTGCTGGAGCAATCCGACAACGACAGCTTCACCTGGAAATCAACCAATCGCGCTGTCGATGGTGCAAAGGTTCCGGACAGCGAGCCGATCACCGTGAAGCGTATCCACGTCGACTAATCTGACTGAATTTGGAGAATCATCAAATGTTTAAGCGACTAACTGCCTATAGTTTGATTCTATTGTTAGTAGCCACTACAGGCGATGCCTGGGCGCGAGGCGGAGGATTTGGCGGCGGCCGGGGCTTTGGCGGCGGTGGATTTGGGCGTGGAGGATTCGGCGGAGGCTTTGGCGATGATCGTGGCGGCTTTGGCGGAGGCTTTGGCGATGATCGTGGCGGCTTTGGCGGCGACCGCGGAGGATTCGGCGGTGACCGCGGAGGCTTTGGCGATGATCGTGGCTTCGGCGACGGCGGATTTGGTGGCGATCGTGGCTTCGGCGGTGATCGGGGAGGCGTCGGCAACGGCGGATTCGGTGACCGTCCAGTGGCTGGAGATCGCGGAGACGACTTCGGCTTCAACCAGGGCGTTGGTCGAGGCGGTTGGAGTGACGGTGGAGTTGCCAATCGGTCGGGCGATTTTGGGCAAGGTGGGTTCGCTAATCGCAACAACGGCATCGGGCAGGGCGGCATCGCCAATCGCAACAATGGAAATAAGCCGTTGACGCCATGGGACAACGGCGGTCATAACAACTGGAATGGCAAGAACGGCTGGGGCTTTGACCGGATATCAGGCAATAACATCGGCAACAGCTTTCATGGCGGTAACACCTACAACAATTTTTCGCCCACCTATGTCTCCAATCGCGGAGTTAGTGTCCGCAACAACTTTAACGGTTACGGCAATTTCTATGGACATGGTTGGTGGGGTGGACATCCCGGCTGTTGGTACTGTCCCGGTTGGAGCGCCGGTTTGGGTATGAGCGCTGCCTGGATGGCTACCGACTGGGCGATGCTCGGAACAATGATGGCTCTGGATGTCGGAAGCGGCCCCGGCTATGGCGGTAATGTCACCTACAATAACAACCAGGTCTATTACAATGGGCAGCCGGCTGGGACCGCCGCAGACTACTACAGTTCCGCCCAGAAGCTGGCTACTTCGGCGGGCGACACCAACCCCAGCAAAAAGGCAGACTGGAAGCCGCTTGGCGTCTTCTCTCTGGTGCAGGGTGATCAAACTGATTCGACCACGATGTTCCAGATTGCCATCAATGAGAAGGGCGATATCGCAGGCAACTACTACGATATGCTGTCCGATCAAAACCAGCAACTCAAAGGCAAAATTGACAAAAAGACGCAACGTTGCGCCTGGACAGTGGGCAACAACAAAAATGTCGTCTACGATACGGGGATGGCAAATCTGTTGAAAGACGAGGCACCACTTTTGGTGCACTTCGGAAAAGACAGAACTGAGAACTTCATACTTGTTCGCCTGAAGCGCAACGACTCCGGCGGACAACAGCCTCCTGCGACCGGTCAAAATAGTGGACCGGCCCCTGAAGTCATCTAGTCTGGTGCACTTCTTAAAGCAGAACTGAGAACTTCATACTTGTCCGCCTTAGGGCAACGACTCCGGCGGGCAACAGACTGCTGCGACCGATCAGAATATTAGACCGGCCCCTAGGGTTCATCTAGTCTTCGGTCTTCTTCCGCTTCTTCTTCTTCGGACCATAGTCGAGCATGAAGGCTTTGTCTACAGCATCACCATACTTGGTCCCTGGATCGCAAAAATGCAATTCAAACAAATCTCGTGCTTCTTTGTATCCTTGGGGAGGCAGGAAATCAGCTGGTTTAGGAGAGTATCTCTCTAACTTCTGCACGGAATACAGGCGCTCTTCTCGTCCGCGTCGATCTTTCCAGATAACTCGCAGTGGCACACCAAAGCCTGGCGGGGCGCATCCCAGCTGACAACAGCTGATTGCAAGTTTGGGATGCATTTTTATATCATGGGTTGCCCAATACTCGCACGTAATCCGTCTTTTCGGTAGGTCAATTCTATAGTGGGTGCACAGCAGTCCGAGCAGACGAGTGGAATCAATCTTTTTTACGGTCGCCGACTTGTAATTGACGCCGGTCAAGTTTTCGAATGTCGAAGTCGGTGCCTGAATCATCTTCTTCGTGTCTACGTTATAGAGACAGGATTCTGTATATGGTGGCAAGATCAGTCGCTTCAAAACGCCATCATCAAAGCGAATGCGAGTCTCAGAAAAAATGCCTGTGCATCTGCCGAATGTGCCGTGGTCCAGAACCAATTTCCAGGCTGTCTCTGCTGGAG
>CAZISK010000474.1:0-6403 GCA_964541355.1 uncultured Candidatus Obscuribacterales bacterium | reverse complement strand
GCTCTGCGCACGGCGATTCGATAGCCTGATGGTGTGATCAGCTCATCCACCAGGGCACTCTGCGAATTACGCGGTTGTGATTGCGATACGATAAGGTTAACCACTCTTTTCAGATGAGCATCATCGTCAAAAACCAGGGACATCGTCTCGAACAGTCCCCGGCGGTTGATTGTCGTTCGTTCCGCAGAATAAACCCGAATCTCGCCTATGTCCGGATCTCGAAGCAGCGCGCTGAACGGTCCAAAACCGAAGACATCGTCGAGACATTCTTGATACAACACAGTTTTCTCATAAGATGTCAGGCGCGATCCACTGGAATCGGCAAAAACAAGCTGTCGAATCTTCTTTCGAATGCGCTCGAACTCTTCTGAGGTTGAGCGCGGGTATTCTTTTTTGATTTTCTCACAAATGAACTGCCGCTTTTGTCTTATGTCCGCATGATTTTCCAACGGCTTGACGATAGACTCACGCTCTTCACCTGGGTCTCCTAACGGTCCGAGCGGATCTGGAAACAGAAAACGAATATACGGTTGCGCGGGACTTGAATGTTCGTTGGCAACGGCTACCTTGATACCATCAGCGCTTATGTACTGCTCCTCATGCTCCGATCCGGGGTAAACCCATGCCCTGGGAGCGGCACGTTCTCGCACGGCCTCGACGATACGCTTCAAATGCTCATCATCGTCAAATCGAATCACGACCGGTTCGAGCTCTCCCCCTCTCCTTCTTGCCCTGCTCAGGTCCTTTGAATGGACATGAATTTCGCAAATCTGAGGATCACGCATAATCGGCTCCAGAGGACCGAACCCGAATAGCTCGTCCAGGCAATCCTGAAGCAAAACGCTCTTCTCGTAAGGATCAAGATGACCATGAGAGCTTTCACCGTACACGAACCATCTCAGCTTCTTGCGGGCATTGCGAATGGTCTCTACGTTGAAACCATCTTCATTGAGACTGGGAAATTCGCTTCGAATGCGTGATGTGATGAACTGACGTCTGCGCCTAATACCATCTCGACTGCCGACGGCAGCTGATTGCTCCACACTGGCGAGGTAGGACGCTTCGTCCAAAGTGGCATCAGGGGTTGGAGCACCGCAAAAAATACAGAGTCCCGATTTTGGTTGCCTGAGTGTGCAAGCGGGACAAATCCAGGATTCATTCGACAAGGCGCCTCCAGATTGTGCATTTTAGGAACGTGCTGCCTGCCCACTACTTTATCAAGTTATCGAACCAGGCGATATAAAAACATCGCATAAATCGGCAACTGGTCAGTCGATTTGATAACACAAACTGAAGTGATGGAACCTGGAGTCCAGACAAGCTCGGGAGGGATGGTCGTGCCTGGTATTTGCCGGAAACTAAACCGATATCGGTTTAGTTTTCAGCCGCACGTGCCCAGCCTGTTTGGTCGCACCACAGGAAGGGGAATGACAATTTAGGAGGCGCTGAACCTAAGTTGAAACTTTTTCAAAAGGGCATCTTACTAATTCTCCTGCCGCTGGGATGCCAGCTTGTCGTTATCAGCGAGCTTACGCAACTACACTATGAAGCGGTTGTAGTGGCAGAGCAAAAGAAACGGTCGGCCGAGATCCAGGAACACACAAGTGCGATATGGGAAATCATGCTCACGCTGGGATGGCAGCTAATCGACATCAACACCGGCAGCGCCGCCGCATCCAAGGGAAAAGCGATAAGGCTAGCCAAGGAGATTGAACGGCATCTTATGCTGCTTCACAATCAAGCAAGCAAAACCGAAAATCAGAGCAAGAATATTCTGGAGTTTGAGAAAACCGTTCATGCCCTCATAAAAGAGGAATTGAAGCTGCTTGATACTATGGATGAGGACGGTCTAGAGATCCCTTTCTATACCGGTCCTATAATGAAGAGCACATTGAAGAGGCTGACCACCAAGCTGGAAAGTGAGAAGAAAGCCATTCTTGAAGAGGAGCACAAGACCAGTATCGAGTTGTCGGAGAAAGCGATCAGAGCACGAACGTCGTTTCAGGTATTGGCTTTCGGTTTCTTCCTTCTCAATGTTATTTGCCTGGGCGTGTCCGCGTTATTCTTTAAGAACATCGTTCGAAGAACAAATACAATCCTCGAGAATTCACGAAAGTTCAGTCACGGAGAACAGCTCAGTGAGCCTATCCGTGGAAACGACGAAATAACGAACCTGGATCGGGCGTTTCACGAAATGGCGATCGCAGTAGAGGAAGCATCGCGCAGAGAACGAGCCATGATCGACAATGCCGTAGATGTAATATGCTCGATCAATGAGTTTGGAATTTTCACTGCGCTCAGCCCAGCGGCGCAATCAATATGGGAAATAGCACCAGAGGAGCTGATAGGCAAAGGGATCGATAATTTGATCCATGTCAATGATCAGGATTCGGCATATTCGACCCTGACGGAGATTCGAGGGAAGTCAACCACCAAAACGTTCGAAACCCGCATTATAACAGGTTCTGGTTTCGAGCGGCATATGCAATGGTCGGCCCAATGGTCAGACCAGGATCTTACTTTCTTTTGCGTAGTGCACGACATCAGTGACCGCAAAGCAATCGAGCAGTTGAAGCAAGACTTCATCAACATGATCAGCCACGATTTGAAGACCCCGCTGACGGCTGTGAGACTGACACTGGAATTGGTGCTCAAGGGCGTTTATGGACAGATCGACGCTAAGGGAATGAATCGAATAACGGTGGCGCAGGACAGCACTCAACGATTGATAGAACTTGTCAATCAACTACTGCAGCTCGAGAAGCTGGAAGCCGGCAAGATGGAGCTCAAGAAGGAGATGCATGCGATTTCAGATCTGATCCAATCCGCCTGTGATTCTCTAGTGACTTACGCCGAACAGCATAAGGTCCATATTAGTATGTCCTGTGACGATGAGATCAGGGCAAGCGTCGACGCGGATAAGTTCGTTCAGATCTTGATCAATTTGATTTCCAATGCCGTTAAATTTTCCCCAGCACACTCCACTATAGCGGTGGAGGCCATTGCTGTCTGCGGAGTGCTGGAGGTCTCGGTAACAGACCAGGGTCGCGGTATTCCAGAGAATATGCGGTCAGCCATTTTCGATAGATACAAGCAAGTCGATCGTAGCGACGAGAGCATCAGGGGCGGCACCGGATTAGGGCTCGCCATCTGTCAGGCTATTGTGCAGGCTCACGGCGGTGAGATTGGAGTCGAAAGTGAAGTCGACAAGGGAAGCACGTTTTGGTTCTGCATACCGATCGAGAATGAGGGTTCCCGTGCATCAAGAGAGGACAAGCTCAATGTGGCGAGCTGACCATCGTCAAATCGCTATGCTTGCGCTTGTGCTGCTCGAGACCGGATCGCTTTCAGCGGCAGGCGAACCAGTAGAAGATCTGATTGAGAAAGGCAAGCAGTATCAAATTAACGGCGATGATCTCAAAGCGATAGAATGTTTCTCAGCTGCAATCCGACTCAACCCTGACGATGCCAGAATCTATCGGCTCAGAGCAGAGTCGGAGCTGCCGTTTGCCCTCAGTTGGAACGAACGATGCATAGCTGACTACACACGCGCCCTTCGAATCAATCCAAATGACTATGAAGCTCTTTGTTGGAGAGGGCTGTGCTTGCTGAGTGTTAGTAAGCAAAGAGCGATAGCCGATTTGACTCGTGCCCGAGAGATTCTGAAGAGGCTGCCCGAATCTGCTGACGTACTCAAGTATCGAGCGTTAGCACGTTTCTTGCAGGATCCGAAAACCGGACATGATGAACTCAAAACTTGGCGAGATAAGTATCCTCAGAACATAGAAGCAAACTTCTACCTATGCTGTAACTCCTTCAACAGGGGCAATAAGCGCGAAGCTAATCAATTCGGTGGACAGGCATTGCAAACGTTGTATGAGGAAGCACGCATTCATCCTAATAGCTCAAATCTTCGAATGATGGCACGAGCAGCTGTTCAAACTGGACGCGTGGATGAGTCGATCGAATGGTTGAGCGAGTTGCTGAAAGAGACCCCCGAGTCCAGCCACGCGCTTTACTGGCGAAGCTACCTCAGGCTCTTTGAAAAAAGGTCGTCCACTGCTCTGGCTGAATTGGAAAAGTCAGTACGATTACAACCGCAGTACCTGTCTCGCGTTCTTCATCTGGCTGATGTGCAAAATAACGAGAGTAACTATGCTGAAGCAGCTCGTAACTTCGCCCTGATTCTCACAGCCCGTCCGGACGACTCATCCATTCGGATAAAACGGGTCGGCTGTCTTAAGGCGCTCGGCAAGGAAAAGCTTGCAATAGAAGAGTTGAATAGCGCGCTTGTGCGTAAACCTATGGATTACAAGTTGCTTCAAACGCTCAGCGACCTGGAAAAGCCAATCGATCCGGAAAGTTCCCGCCGGCACCTGAAAGAGGCAGTTTCAGCTATCGATCTACTCATCAAAGAACGCCCCCGCGACACAGAGCTTTATGTCGATAGAGCCGGCATTCATCAGAGCGCCGACAGTTTTGATAAAGCGCTATCAGACTTCAACCGGGCGATCGCCCTGGAGCCGAATAATCCATTGCTGTATCACTACCGTGCACAATTCTACTACAGCAAGATTAATCGAAAAGAAGAGGCATTGGAAGACGAAACAAAAGCGCTGGCAATTCCAAACAGCGCCCATAACATAGGTTCCTACCATCTGACTCGTGGTTCGTACGCGTTATCCTTGAGACAGTGGCAGCTGGCTATGGTCGATGCCAATGGCGCCATTATGGCTGATCCTGACTCGAGCTATGGATACAGACTGCGAGCCTTAATCAACCTTGCTCAGGGCAAGTTCGAAGCGGCGCTCATCGACCTCGATAAAGCTTGTCAACTGCGTGGTGTCAACGATGACCTCGATTATCTCCGCGGACGAGCATTCGAAGGTCTGCACAAATACAAAGACGCTATCACCGCATACAGTACCAACCATATCAAACACCCTACAAACACATCTTGCCTTTTGTCGCGAGGCTCCCTGTTCATTCGTCAAGAAAATTACGAGTCCGCGGTCCGGGACTTCAACAAAGTATTGGAAATTGATCCGAAGTGCAACGAAGCATTCTTAGTAAGAAGCAAAGCCAATGCCTGTCTTGGTGAGTACGGCAGAGCCATATCCGACATTTCTGAAGGGATGATTCTAAAGAATGCAGTTACTGAAGCCTGGTTACTGGAAGACCGAGCGCGTTACTACACTTATTCTGCGCGCTATCGAGAGGCAGCCAACGACATGGACAACGCCTTCAGAGACGAACCAGAATTTCCCCGTCGACTCTTCATCAGCGCAAAGCTCTATTATCGAGCTGGAGAAAAAGAAAATGCAATCAAAAGGATCTCTGAGTATCTTTTGCGGGTTCCAGACGATAGAAAGGCCCTGAGAGCCCGTGCTCGATGCTATTTTGAAACAGATCAGATTGCTAAAAGCATCCCTGACTATTCTGAAATCCTGAGACGGGTCCCGAGCCCGGAAATCTACACATTAAGGGCACGCTGCTATGCAAAGCTGGGCAAACACGACCTTGAGCGTGCAGATCTTGCCATGGCGAAGAAGCTATCCGTCTCGAACTAGGAAGCCGTTGCGCCTAACGGCTGCCGGTCGTCGAAACTATCGAGCATGTCCATCGCTTCTTCATAACCTTGTTTGATTAATCGTCGCGAGCGCTCCGGATGTATTTCCAAGAGAGTCGTATTGACAGGTTTGCGAGGCTGGAAGACCCGAATCACCACATTCTTCCTGCCGCGCGATTCTTCAGAACCAGCAGCCAAAAGACGATTGTAGAGTTCGGCTGTCTCGATCTCCTTTCGAGCCGATGCTTCAAGAACAATGTCCAAGCAACGGACCAGCACCTCGAACATGTTTACTGGACAGACGTTGATTTTCTCAGGGTGTAGAAGAACCATATAAACTTCGTCCGCGCCCATCTGGATAGCTGTCTCCACCGGCGTGTTGCGAACCAAACCTCCATCGACCCAGAGTCCTTTTCCCTGTACATGACGAGGCGGGAATGCCATTGGGATTGCAGAGGTCGCCATCAAAACGTCGATTAGTTCGTTGGTGGAGACGATGTCATCAATGGTTATTAATCGCGTCTCCAGACTACAAAGATCGGTGGTGCACCAGCCGATTTTTGTCTTGCTCGCCTTGAGCTTCTGAAGGTCGACTTCGCGTCGCAAGAGATCCTCGAGCGGTCTGGTATCAAGCAGTCCCAATTTATGTCCAAGAACGAGTCGACCTATCTGAGGTGCGGAAGGCAAAGAGAAGACATCTTTGCCTCTGATGTTGCACCAGAGCTCCTCTAAGCGCTTCATATTGCCCTGGGCCATGAGCGTGGCGTTGATCCCGCCAATGCTTGTGCCGAAAGCGAGATCAAACTCGATGCCCCGCTCCAATAGAGCTTTGGC
>CAZISK010000473.1:0-6405 GCA_964541355.1 uncultured Candidatus Obscuribacterales bacterium | reverse complement strand
GTCTACACCGGCAATTACGATGACATGATCGAGCAGAAGTTACAGGCTCGGCAGAGCATCGAAAATGAGAATCGAGACAAAGCGAAGAAGATCGCACAACTGCAAGAGTTCGTCGCTCGCTTCGCTGCGGGTCAGCGTTCCAGCCAGGTACAGTCTCGCAAGAAGGAGATGTCACGTCTCGCCCCACAAGAGCTGAAGAAATCCAACATTCAAAGGCCGTACATTCGCTTTGAGCAGGAGAAGGCGCTCGGACGCGAGATTTTGAAAGTCGAGGGTCTCACCAAAGCCTTCGA
The DNA here is from genome assembly GCA_964541355.1 of uncultured Candidatus Obscuribacterales bacterium. Lineage (GTDB taxonomy): Bacteria > Cyanobacteriota > Vampirovibrionia > Obscuribacterales > Obscuribacteraceae > JADYXR01. The sequence continues at coordinate 6,112 of CAZISK010000473.1, read as the reverse complement.
TGGCAACACGCTGTTCAAAAACCTTAAGCTTGATATCAACCGTGGTGACAAGGTCGCCATAATCGGAGCAAACGGTGTTGGAAAGACAACGCTTCTGCGATGCCTTATCGGCGAATTGCAACCTGATGCGGGCACAGTCAAGTGGGGCGACAACGCGGAGTGGAGCTATTATCCGCAAGATTTTCATAACGAGATCAAACCAGGCTCGACTGCTCTTGAATGGCTGATGCAATATATGATCGAGGAAGGCGACCAACTCGTGAGGAGCGTCCTGGGCAGAATGCTCTTTTCCGGTGACGAGAGTCTCAAAGCGACTGAAGCACTCTCCGGCGGAGAGACAGCTCGATTGCTGATGGCTCGAATGATGATGTTGAAGAATCCGATTCTCGTATTTGACGAACCGACCAACCACCTCGATCTGGAGGCTGTGTCGGCACTCGGAGACGGACTCACTCAATTCCCGGGTACTGTTTTGCTGGTGTCACACGATAGAGATCTAATTTCGGATGTAGCGACGCGAGTGCTGTCGTTCACCGCGGATGGTGTCATAGATTTTCACTATCCCTATTCGGAGTACTTGCAGTCGCACAAGTTCAAAGAGTATTCGAGAGCCGGCAAAAGATAAATCGGCGAGGGCGCGAGGGGCTTATCGTCTCAGGTTCCTGCTGACAATCTTGAATTGTAATTGCTGTTGGATTCCAGTGGGGCTATCGAGCGGCAGATTATGAATTGCTGGGACGACATGATCTGGCATAAGCGGATCGGCAGAAGGCAACTGAGCAGATCTATATGACCGAGGATCTGGTGGCATAGGAAGTGCCCCGGAACTGCGCTACTGACTCGCCCTTCTGGTTAGTCACCGCAATGTCGTAGATGCCGGTCTTATTGCTCGAAGATACTTCGCGCGCTTCCGCGGTAAGAACATCGCCTTCAGATACCGCGGCGACAAAGTTGATTGTGCAAGCTAAAGCCAATGTTTTCACGTTCCTCGAGTTGCATGCGTAAGCAAAAGCCGTGTCTGCAAGCGTAAATGTTATGCCACCATGACAGATACCATGTCCGTTGAGCATGTCTTCACGCACAAGCATCCTCATCACAGCCCCGCCGGGACGCACCTCCACCAGGGTAATCCCAAGCAATTTGGCCGCCCGATCGTTGGCATTCATGACGGCTGCCACATGCGCGGCAAGATCCTCCGGCTTTGTATCGGTAGACATTCCCTTTCCTCAACTTTCGATTTGAAGCGGCCATTATACGCTCCACAACCAGCTTTCCCTCACAAGCTTTGCTGATTGCAAAGGAATAAACAGTGGTGATGTGTCATATATAAAACTTAGAAAGCTCTGGGATTTGCGTATCCGTCCGACTTGGTTTATCTTGGACGTACAAGGAACAAGCGAAATGTACTCCATTAGCCCCACTGTGAATATTCCAGACAGCGAACTGAATTTTTCGTTCGCCCGGAGCGGCGGGCCCGGCGGGCAGAACGTCAATAAGGTCAACAGCAAAGCAATCTTGCGCTGGTCGGTCGTGACCACTACGAGCTTGCCTCCTGGAGTGCACATGAGATTTCTCACAAAGTTTGGCAATCGCCTCACCGCAGATGGAGAGCTTGTCATCGCCAGTCAGCGCTACCGCGATCAGAGTTCCAACATGGAAGATTGTTTGGAAAAACTGAGAGAAATGGTCGCAGCAGTATGGAATCCACCAGTGAAGCGCCGCCCAACAAAACCTTCCAAGGGCGCTAAGCTACGGCGTGCAAAGGCAAAATCAGAGCAATCGTCAAAAAAACAGCAACGCAGAGCCCCGCGAGTTGACGATTAGACTTTCCTAGAGCTCGCTGTAGCCCATGACCACAAGAAGACAGGGTCCACCGGAAATTACATTGAGGCCCGCGTCGGTAGCCTTCTTAATTGCAGATCGACTCTCCGCGCCTGGCTGCATCCAGATGTTCTTGACACCAGCAGCGATGGCATCGTTCACTACCTGCTCCGTCACATGCGGCGGCGTAATGATTGATAATGACTCGATCTGCTCAGGTAATGCGCTCACACTTGGATAAGCGGTGTTTCCCAGCACTGTCTTAACGTTAGGATTGATCGGGTATGCCTTATGTTGATGTTGAAGGTAGCAAACATAGACCTTATGTCCGTACTTGTGTCGATCGTCGCTGGCTCCGGCGACACCGAATGCCGGCGAGGTCAGGAATTTATCGATCTGTTCGTCGATTGACAATTGTTCCTCCATAAGGTCTGATCGGAAAAGACCATAATCCAACTGATATTACAATCACATGGCGGTTCTCAGCCGCGGCATCACCTGTTCGTTCCAAATATACTCGGATACATGAAGTAAGAACGAGACATTGCTTATCACACCATACTGCGGGTCAGACCTGGTGTCAGGCGGTAGCAATTTCGAGAGATTAATCTCGTTTTGATGCGACTTCACGACGGTGAGACTATATTGTATTCCATGGAGCGCCGCAATCGGGCCCAGAGACTTTCGCAACACGCTGATTCTGCACGCTGGGCGCTGCTCCAGCAATGAGTTCAGCGTTCCGACATCGTACACAGGTTGATCGGTGCAGTCGACCAGCACCACCCCTGGTAGCACTTCTCTGGCAGTAGTAGCAAGCTCTTTGGCAACCTCCACAGCAACATCGTAAGCCGCCACGCCCTTCATCAAGCGCTCTTTTGCCCGAGCTTTCCCTTCGACAGCCTCCATCCAGTCAGAAAACAACTTCTGAGTCGCTCTCTCACGCAAGAGTGGATTTTTTGCGTCGAACGAGGGAAGGGTTGCAACGCCTTTCGCGAGAAGTTGCGAGATTGGACTTCCAGTAACCTGCAAATACGGCTCACCATCGAGGAGAGCAGCATCGGTATCCAGCTCAGGATAAAATATACCCGCGGCCTTCATGGCGGCAGTCAGACCGTCCGGGTCGGGATCAGCGATAATTGCCACTGCCTCGCTGAATTCGCCCGTCGCGACCAGCGTACTACAGGCAGGATGCAAGCGCCTGATGGTAATCACACAATCATCGCCCAGAAGCTCACCCAACTTCGCAGTCCCCGACTGCACCTGCATATCCCTGTGATTGACCGGTTCGCCATCGATTCCGTGGTGATCGCGGAAGCAGACGCGGTAGCCTTCTTCTTTGAGCTTGACCACTGCCTCGACAGTATGCATCGTAATCGGAGTATCGATGAACAAAACCGTGCGACCATCATCAGACTTCATGGCATTGGCTTCGCGGACGAATTCCAAAATCGCTTCAACATCAACGGCGGTAAACGCCTTGATGAATAGGGTAGGGACTCTGTTGACAATGAGAGAAATCACGTTGAAGCGGTCCTGGGCACGGGACAGTTATTATTGTACATTTTTTGCTTCCAGCAACTCCCACCGTTCATAAAGCTTTTCGAGATCCTTCTCTAGAGTTTCTTGCTTAAGGTGAAGCTCTTCCAGCTTGGCAAAGTCTGAGGCAATCTCGGGCTTGTGCATCTCAGATTGAGTGTTGGCCAGATTGGTCTCGGTTTCTTCGATTTTCTTCGGCAAAGCAGCCAATTCCCGTTTTTCCGGAGACGTCAAGCCGGCATCAGGCTTCTTCCTCGTATCGGCTTTCTTCTCTCGAGCCAACGGCTTGCTTGAGTCTTCGGCATAAAAGCTCGACATCACCTTCTCGAACTGCTCGAATCCGATAAAGTACTCAAAGCCGCCCTGTCCATTGAGCGCAAGAATCTGGTCCGAGATTGTATCGAGCATCATTCGATCGTGAGTGACAAGAACCACGGCTCCAGAGAATTCCTCGAGACTTTCCTCCAGCACTTCGAGCGAAGGGATATCAAGATCGTTGGTCGGTTCATCCAGAATAATGATATCTGCAGGTTTGAGCATCAAGTTTGCAATCAGAATGCGTGACTGCTCACCGCCCGAAAGATATGACAGCGGCATTTTCAACTGTTCTGATCGAAAGAGGAATTTCTTCGCCCACGTAACGACGTGAAGAGATCTGCCTTGATAAACAACGGACTCGCTATCGGCGCTCAAAGATTCTTGCAGTGTCTTCGACTGATCGAGCTGATTGCGATTTTGGTCGAACCAGACAATTCGCAGATCATCGGCCCTTTTGATCGTACCGCTATCCGGTTTGACCTCTCCGATAATGGTCCTCAGCAAGGTTGTTTTACCGCTTCCATTTCGCCCTACCAGACCTAATCTGGTGCGATTGGTTATAAGCAGCTCCAGGTTTGAAAACAAGACTCTTTCGCCGAAAGATTTGTTGATCGATTTCGCATCAATCAATTCTCTGGTCTTCCTGCCTGATGCCTGGAAGTTTACCTCAATCTGAGCGCTTGTATTGCGCTGCTTCACTTCAGCCAATTCTTCAATCAGCTTACCAGCCTGTTCTATGCGCGCGCTTGATTTAGTCTGCCTGGCTCGCGCACCACGCTGCAGCCAGGCAATCTCTCTGCGAACTTTGCTGGCCAGAGCGTGTTCGAGATTCATCTGCTCGGCTACTTTCTCTTCACGAGAGACCAAAAATTCAGAATAGGGACCGCTGACACTCAGAAATGCCTTTGGGTACTGCCGATTAAGCTCAATGATTCGATTGGTAATTGATTCGAGAAACATTCGATCGTGAGTGACTACGATGAACGATTTATCAAAGGCCTTCAACTGTTTTTCCAACCATAAAACCGATTCAAGATCCAGATGATTTGTTGGTTCATCGAGGATCAACAGATCAGGCTTCCTGACGAATCCACAGGCAAGCGAAAGTCGCTTCTTCCAGCCGCCCGATAGGGTGGTCGCTATTGCGCAGCGATCTGGAAAACTAAACATTTTGATTGTAGAGTCAATGGACGCTGCTCGTAGATGGTCCTCGAAAGACACTTCTGAAGCGGCCTTCGATATGACTTGCTCGACGGAATCCCCTTCTTCGAACCGATCTTCCTGCTCGACATAGGCAACACGCAGGTCCTTTCGCCGAACGATTTCGCCTTCGTCCGGCTGGGTGATACCAGCGAAGATCTTGACTAGAGTAGACTTTCCCGACCCATTAGGACCGATGAGCCCTACTTTATCTTCCTCTTCAATCCCGAGCGAAAGTTGGTCAAAAAGGGTCCTTCCCGTGTAGGACTTACTGATTGACTGGCAGCTAAGCAAAATTCCCATGAAAGCCTGATTTCGTATTGTTTCGGTCGACAACCATCACCAAACTATGGTCACGCAGCCCACCCGGGAAAATACACCCACGCAAGGGCATTCCCGCAAACCCATACGGTTGAGTCACCTAGTTATATCGGGTGCCCGTAGCGAAGGTCAAGCTTTGATCTGAGAATTGAGACTATTGGTCAAACAAAGGTGATATTTAGTGTTACTCTCGGAATACGCCGGCATGTGGTTTATCGACCGCATCGTCGGCGATAGCGAGGACTGAGTCGACCTCACGTGCTTTTCCTTGAGTCTTGAGAAAGTCGGCATACTGATTGCAAATCTCGACGACTCGTCGTTTCTCGGGCTCCAGCGCAACCTCTGCCAGGGCGCGCTGATAGAAGTGTTCGGACTGATTGATTTCGCCTCGTGACTGAAAAATTCGCGCCAGCTGTGCATGGCTACGGAATTTGGCCGGTCTCCAATCAATATCTTCGTCCTTACTGCAACGATCCCCGGCTTCCTTGAATAGTGAAATCGCTGCGTCCGGCTTGCCGTTGGCTACATATGCAATAGCAAGTCGGTAACATGCCGGTCCATAATAGCCGTGAAAGGGGATCTTGGAGATTCTATCGTAAGCGTTTTGCGCGCACGCCTCAGCCTGTGCATAATCCTTTCGAATGTATGCTTCCCTCGATTCGACCAAATATTTCGATGTCGACTCTTGCAAAAAGATGCACGAGCCGAAGGCAAGCATTAGACAGAGAACGAAGCCCATTATCCCACGCGCCATTATGCCTTCGCGCTTGCTCTGCTCCATCTCTTTGCTGCCTGCAATGCTCTTTGGTCCCTTCCTCAGAGTGATTTCGCACGGGATGAAGGAGTATGCAAGACTGGCATTCGATGCCGTATACACGTGACTCTGCTCCCTCGACTCATCGTCACTGGGATTTGC
>CAZISK010000472.1:0-6407 GCA_964541355.1 uncultured Candidatus Obscuribacterales bacterium | reverse complement strand
ATGTCGGAGCGAAGCGTTTTTACAGCACCGGACTTGAGTGCTGTCTCCACGGCTCGTGCCACATCGGCTTCCTTAGTGGAACAGTCGGCCACCAGCTGTTGAATTTTTTCCTTGCCGCCAAAGGCTTCGATCAGTTGTTTTACTTTTGGATCTTCCGCCACTTCCAGCAAGTTCTTGAGGCCTTCGGCAAGATGCTTCTGGCGCTCTTCGCCCTGACGCTCACCGAGGGCCAGATCCAATTGGCGCACGGCTGTCGCGGACTGCAAGACCGGCAGAGCATCTTTGAGACCCGGGAATAGGTCCTTAGCTTCCTTGAGCGCCCTTAGACCGGCAGTCAGTGTATCGTTGCTCCCCTCTTCGCCTTGGCCCGACTTCGAGACCTCACCCAGGAGCCCGCCCAGAGGTCCTCTCAGCAGCTCGTTGAGGTGCTGGGTGACCTTCTTGTCGGCGGAGACGACGTTCGGGTTGTCACGAAAAGCTTGAAGCGGTTTCAGCGCATCCTTTACTTCGTTGCTCTTGAGAGCGCGATTCAGGGTAGCAAGAGCATCCGATCTGGTTGAGTCTCCGCCAAGATCCTCAATCAACTTGGTCAACTTTTCCGGGCCACCGAGCGCTTTTTCCAATTTTCTCAGAGGTCCGCTATCGCCGAACCCTTTCAGATCCTGCAGCGTCTCTGCCAGCTTCTTGGTATCGTCGGCGGTGACCGTTGATTTCTTAGAGAGCGCATCCGCATCGCTGTTCAGAGAGGTCAAAGCACCCAGTGCCGAAGCTCCTCTGCGCCGATCCTCGTTGTCGGCTTTGGAGCCGAACAGGCCAAGGTGCAATCCATCCAGAGCAGTGAACGGAAGTTTGTCGAGATACTTGAACTCTTTCAATAGTTGCTGCGCAGATTTATCATCGACGAAACGCTTCAATCTTTCCAGCACTTCGGAGGGAGTCTTACCACCCGCGTCTTCTTCGTCTTTGGCCAGCCGGCCTCCGCCTAAAACCTCAAGAGCTCTTTCGAGAGCCGGTCTCATGTTCGGATCGTTCTCAGAGCCTTTAGCCTGGAAGAGTTTGAGGGTCTCTTGCGCCTCTTTGATTCGAAGAAACCGATTCATGTCGGCAATATTGTTCGGATCGTGTCCAGCCTCTACAGCGCTGGAGACAATTTGCTCGCGCAGTTTGCGAATGTCTTCCGCCGATCCGGTTGGATTGAGCCCCTGGGCAAGGGATTGCGAGAGAACCTTTTCGGCTTGCAGGTTGCGCTTTTGGATCTCTTGATTGGCGAGGGTGAAGTCGTTGTCGTTGAGATTACCGTTCTTCCTCTCGTTGTTGAGATAGCTGTCTATTTGGTTGGCGACCAGATTGCTGCAGATAGAGCTCTTTTTCAACGCCAGCAGATCGATCAAAGCAGACCGCTGAGACTGCTTGTCGCCGCCCTGTCGCGACCGCTCATAGGTAGATACCGAGTCGACAAATCTGGTTTCGCTATAAACCTCCCACAAAGACTGCTCGCTACCGCCATTGGCAACATTTTCATAGACCAGCTTCTTGAGCCGATCGAGACCGCTAGGATCGGTACCATCAAAGAATTTGCGGCTCATCGTGTACCATAGTTGGCGATGGGCCAGACTTGATTCATCTCCGCCGTTCACCTTAGTCGGATACTCGGGATAACGATCAAACTCCCGTTTCCAGATCGCCTCGTACTCTTTGTCTGTGGGGCGACGCATCGGATCTTCGAACTTCTCGGGCACATCGTGTCCTAGCTTACGAAGGGTGAGCACTGCCTCACGTCCCGCCTTCTCGCCGAGCGCCTTGAGAATATTGACCGCCAGACCGCTTCCCCGCACATCCGATTTGGCTACGTCCACAAGGGTGCTGAGAATCTGGGCCTTCGCCTCTGGTGATACTTTGTCGATGATGCCGGTAATCTCAGTGCCCATGCCGGGCTTGAGGTTGGACATGTAAGCCCGCGTGTCCTCTCGATCCCAGTGAGGTGCCATGCGCAACATCGCTTCCCTGACGGTTTTCGATTCAGCAGCATCAGGACTGTTTTGGCTGCGCGAGAACTCCTGGCTAACTTTGGCTACGAATTTCGCATCGACATCTTTTTTCGGAAGTTGTTCTGCGATCTTAGCCCCCGAGAGCATAAGATCGGCTCTCTCCTGAGGTCGTGCTCCAGGAAGATCAATAGCCGCGGCGATCTGCGCGAGCACTTTGCCGGCACGCTCAGGCGATATTACCTTCTTACTCGAATCTTCCGTCGATACATCCGAAGAGTAGCGGGTCAGGGCTTCGCTGGCTCTCTTGGCCAGATCGGAGCCTGTCTTATCGTCGAGACGTGCAAGCCCGGCGGCGACTGCGGCTACTACCGGCAGACTCTTTTCTGCTTTGGCGTCGCGATCGTCCAGGTGTTTGACATGTGCATCGAACTGTTCTTTGTAAGCCGGCTGACCTAGAGCCCGAGCATAGGCAGGCAGCAATCCGGCGTCGGAGGCCAATTCCTGCTCGAACAGTCCTTTCATAACGGCAGCACCACCCTTGCCACCACCATCAATTGCGGCTACCAGCGTCCGGGTGCTCTGCGCAAGCGCTTGCTTGACCTCAGGAGTCGCTTCAGCATCTTTGAGACTCTTGTGGGCGGCGATCAGGAACTCTGCTTCAGAGGCGGTCAAACTGCCTCCTCTGGCCTTGGTCTCAAGATACTCGCCAGCCGCTTTCAAGAGCTCCGGACGCATATCGGCCACGTTCTCTTTCTTCCAGAAATCGTCGCCTTTTCCCTCCAGCCCTTTGATAAGCTCTACGCGCGCCTGTCTTTCTCGATCCACCTCTCCGTCCGGTTCGACGTATGCCCGTAAAATCTCTTCGGCGTTCCCGAGGTCGCCCAGCTTGACCAGCTCCTTGAGCGCTGCGAACTCACCCTCGCGATCGTCCATGTCGAGAGCGCTTTCAAGGTTGGTCTTCTGCTCTTCGGCCCAGGCCTCGTCGGCGTCGCCCGACAAGTCCGCGTCACCATCCGGTTTGAAGTCAAAAACCTGAGCAAATTCGCCCTCTGGTGGCTTGGTCGGCTCTTGAGGCTGATCTGTTTTGACAAGCAGCGTCTCGTAACGCTTCTGATTGCCCGACTTCCTCTCTACAACGGAAGCGGCACCTTCTTCTCTGGGCGTTTCGAAATCAATTTGTCGTTTTCCATCTTTAAAGTAGGTGACCGTCCGCCCACCTTCCGGACTCGGAAGTTGACGTTGGAACGACCTGCCGTCTGGGTCGAACGGGCCGAAGTGCGTTGTGACGCTCTCATCCTGATGTTCTATTTGTTTGGCGCCACTTGCAAAAATCGTCGTCTTCTCGCCATTCATGTCCTCCCCAGAAAATACTTCGATTGACTGGAATCTCTTTTGCTCTTCCGCATTCAACTGGAATGAGCCACTATCAGTAGTGACACTTACTGCCAGAGGACTGCCCTTGACGTAGCTGATGGAGCGTACTGTTTCACCATTATATTGAGGTGCTTTCGCCGGATCGGTGAACTCGGTGCGCACACCAAGCGGACCCCGCACCTGTCGCGCCCCCGGAAATCGAAACTCCGCTCCGGCACCAAGCTCCGGGTCCTCAGCGATTGCTCTGCTTATGTCTAGCTTTTCGAAATCAAGTTGCGCCTGCGCCCTTTTTTGAACATCCTCAGCACGTTCGACTCCGACGAACAGCTCCGCTAGAGACAACTCTTCCGCAGAGAGCGGGGCAGGTACCAGATCCGATCCGCTATTGTTATTGCCATCGTTACCGGCATCCAGAACGCCAGTACCGTTACCATCTCCGTTCTTCTCATCGGCATCGGCTGAAAGGGCCAGCGATGTATCTGTATTGTCATAGCTGGTCGTAGACGGACTCGTTACGTCACGAGGCTCGTAGGTAACAGGTCCCGGGTCATTCTTCCGAGGCGACTGATTTTGGTCTGAGTCGGACATCGGCAACTATCCCTCAATTCCATACTTTTACTTGTACCCTGACGGGCGCATTGTTGGACAGAAACAAGTCGTTGTCAAGCACAATATCACAAGCACACCTGCCTCGAATCGGTGCCCACGGCGGTATTTCCGGAGAGACTGTGTAATCGATTAAATATCAATATTACGGTTTCACGCATTGGCAGAATCGTAAGTGCGCACTAAGCCATTCGCATTGAGTCAGACGAATCTGTGCAAAGACACCACCTGAGGCAATCCCGCACCATATCCGGTGGTCAACCCAATCACCGGCAGCTGGATCCATGACGTTTACAACCTGGCGAGAGCGAACGGCGATCCCGACAAGCTTAAGCAGTTGTGCCGTCCCGACGGCGAAAAAGGGCTGTACTTCCGGGAGCAGTATCAGGGCAACAGACAGCATCCCATGCGTCCCCCGTTTCGATCCGGTAACGGTCTCACAAGAGATTGAAGAGTCCGAGCCGAACGTATTCATAAAAAGCTTACTTACAATGCGTAAATCGTCGCTGCCAGACGCATTAAAACGGCTCTTTTGCCTGCCTTGCGGACCAGGAGCGCTGCTGATTGCCACCACAAAACTGCTCCCTTAGGCGTCTGCGGGAAAATGTTCACAACAATGCTTAGCGGCAATATCAAGAACTCTCAGCAAACAGGTCAACAACAGCTTGCATCGATGCGCTACCGCATTTGGTGCAACATCCTTCGGGACGCTCCAGAGCAACAATCCTTTAAACGCTGTTCTGGAGCCTCATATGGGCTTTATCCATTGACCATGTGATTGTTGATCTTCGTGGGGTAAAATGCGAAGGTGGTTTCATTCACGGATAAATCAATGGCAGCAGGGGTAAGTTCTTCATTACACGGGATTTGCAACGAGGTTTAGCAGCAGATTGTCTCCAGGAGCGGTTCTCCTGGGACACGATTACTTCCATAAAGGTTGTACAAGCCAAGAAGAGCTTGGTTACGCATCAGTCCAAGGGGACCGGCAGTAGATTATGTAATCGTAGAGTGGAAACTGGTATGAAAACGTTCGAGTCGGTCTCGGCACTGGAAGCATACTTCTGGAACATTCCGACTATCGGCAAGCTCTATGTTCGAATCTCTGAGTAGGGCGTAAACCGACCGCTGTTGATGCGGAAAGATAGTTGAAATGCACCGATCAAAGTAGTCGGGATGGCGGCATCACCGGTGGTGGCACACCCGCAAGATACGAACCTCACGTAAAAGCATACATTTCAAAATGGTGTGCGTAGACTACAAGAGTTCCGCATCCGACAGAAACAAACGTCCTGGATCGTGACCAGGACAGCAGTCCAAAGCAACATCTGAGTACTGGGAAACGATGACATTCAACTCAACTGAAGAACTGGCGGCATACTTCTGGAACAATCCTGACGCTACCCGGCTGAGCCTCAACAGCATGGTCAACATCGAGCGGCTTCCGAAGTTGCCGGGGAAGCTTCAGCGCCTGGATCTCTACGACTGCAACAGCCTCAATGAGTTGCCGCTACTGCCCGACACACTCAAGCGGCTCACACTGAGCAGCTGTGAACAGATCGCCATTCTGCCCGAGTTGCCGGCGGCGATCGAGTGGCTGGAAGTGAACGACTGCCCGAAGCTGACCAGGCTGCCGACGCTGCCGGCGAGCCTGACCTTCAAGTTAGCGGTCAAAGACACGCCGCTCAAAAAGCTGCCGGAACTCCCTCTCGGTCTGAACCTTCTTCAGGTCGTCGGGGTCGAGACTCTGACCAGCCTACCCGACCTTCGCTCCATGCACCGGTCTGCGCGAGTCGATATCAGTCGCTGTTTCCGTCTGGCGCGACTTCCGATGATCGCAGAAGGTCTTCACTGGCTGAACGTGCAAGACTGTCCGGCATTAACCTACGTCGATGGGTGGCCGGAAACTATGGAACAGCTCGCATTCGAGAAGTGTGCGGGATTGGCGGAGCTGGAAGCGCTGCCTTCAAAGCTGAGAAAGCTTCTTGTCGGAGACCTCCACCTGCAGGCTCTTCCGAAGCTTCCCGACAGTCTGATCGAGATCAAAGTTCTCAACTGTCCCAGACTGGGAGCGCTTCCTGAACTACCGCATGGACTACAGCATCTCGAGCTGAAAGGCAGCAACTGGGACAGCCTGCCCGAACTGCCCGAATCGCTGCGGGCGCTGGTTCTGAACCGCTGCGCCAACATCTCCCTTCCTTCGAGCCTGCCGGTCGGCCTGCGCCATCTCGGCGTGCACGACTGCGACAAGCTCAGGCGCCACGGAGTGCCGATCGGGCAACTGAACATACACGTCCACAATTCGCTCTAAAAGAAGGTGACCGAGGGCTGGGAAACCGAGCAAGTATCGTCTAAATGACGGCACTTCAGGTTCTCCAGCTTTTATGGTAAAAGTTCACTATACGGCTTAGTTGCTAAGAGGGTCTTTTTAGAGATCGTCAC
>CAZISK010000471.1:0-6443 GCA_964541355.1 uncultured Candidatus Obscuribacterales bacterium | reverse complement strand
GTTTTCTGATAGCGGCGTTTTTTGAACTCCTCGAATGCCTCTTTCGTATTGGTAGGTGTGACCAGCAGCAAGAAATCCACTATGTTGCCTACTTCTGCGATGATCCTGTCGATCTGCCAGACTGAGTGCACGATGCTTCTCCGACCCAGAGACATATAGTTGGGAGGGCAAATTGTGGTCTCCTTTTTCAGGAACTCGAAAAATGTTTTTTCGAGTACAGGTGAAAACTTTGTCTCGAGCTCCTTGAGCACATTCGGATAAGTTTGTTGGTGTGCTCCATTGCGATAAATTGGTGCTACTTCAAGGCCGATAATATGTGTTCCACTTTGCGATGCTTGCTGGGCGGAGAGGAATGGGCGCATGCCTGGTGGCGCAACCTTGTCTGTAGGGGCGAGAGTGACGCTGCTCGTCCGTTCGCCTATCTGGAGAAGGCTTAGCTGCTTAGCTAGGACATGGAGATAAGAGCTCACCGGCTGTGATTTCAGGTGTGATATCCGAAACACCGATCGACCCAGGGGCTCATGCTCACTCACAACAACCTCTGTCCCGGCCCAGATTTCGACAATCAGGAAGGTTCCAAAACAGCTCGTCAACTCTTTCGAGACACGATCGATCAGGCTGGCGAGCCCTTCATATTCGCGCTTCTTGGAGGAAGCAATGAGAAAAGACGCCCCTCCGGTTACAAGTTGATCCGTGCCCCAATCTTCCCACTGTGGCGGCTGCCTGTAGACGCAAAGATAGGGTAGCTGTTGCTCGATGAGAATTTGTCCCCAGGTAGGCAGTTTGCGCCTGAGCTTTCGTCCCTCGCGGAGTACATCGATGATCTCATCGATGTACTCTTTATTTATTGACTTCTGCTCGGGCAAGTCTCTCTCCGGTTGACAATGCAAGGAGATTGTACCCGGGTTGCTGAATCCGTTTAACTCATGAGGAAAAATGAGATATGATTACCGGGGCTTTTGTGTGGAGTATGTGAGTTGACATTATCAACCCTTGTGGTCTGTGACGCAGGCGCAGACAAGTTATCCCAGATTCAAGCGCTAGTTGGGTCCAATTCTGGTCTGGACCTTGTCGGCACCGCGACCATGCACGAATCTTTCGCGAAAGTTGAGGAGTCGAAGCCGAACCTGGTGTGGATTGAACTGACTCCAGATCCGGATGAAGGAATCAAGCTGCTTGTTGGATTGAAAGAACGCTATCCCGACCTTTACTACTTAGTCAGCAACGATGCACTTGATGCCAATCTGGCTAAGATGACCATGCAGATGGGCGCCATCGATTTTCTGGATGCTCAGACATGGCAGGACCAGCTTCCTGATGTAGTTAATAGAATCAAAATTAAAGAAAACGCCCAGATCGAAGCTCGCGAAAAGCAAGAAGCCGAGCGTGTGAAAATGCGAGAGGCCTTAGAGCAGCAGAGGTCCTCTAATCCCACTGTTTCCAAGACAAACCTTGCTTCTATGAAGAAGATGGTCACCGATTCAAAAGAGATCGAGTCGCGGGCTGCGATGAATCTGACCTTGATTATTGTAGTGATACTCGTTGCAGCGGGCGCCTTTTTTTGGTTTAACACCGGACACTGAGGAAGGTCACCGGATGTGGTGCAAGTCCACGATTTCCCAGGTGACAAAACTTTGAATATTGCAGTAACTGGATTTCGACTGTGTTAACGCACAGTGTCACGTACAATCGCTTGACAACGCCAGTGCGATGACTTAGCATTTGAATTGCTGTTGAGATATTTTGGTCTCGTCAACGGCGCCCCAATCCCCTTTGTACCGTACGAAGTTACTAAAAAAGAACAGGTTCCGCGTTGCCGGAGTATCTCCTGACGGCAGAAATTTCCGATTCGCCGGAGTTGTTTGTGGCGATCTGTAGCGTGGATTCACGCCAATCTGGCTATAAATTTAGAGGTTGAGCATGCCTACGTCCGATTTATATGAGCATTACCGGTACTACCACAATGCCCAGAGTGAGTTCGAAAAACGTCTTGCTGCCGAACGATTGTCGAAGTATTTCGAGACTAAGCGCGTAAGCATTCTGCCGAGCGACAGGTGCAAGGCGGCAGCTGTCGCAGAGATGCTTGGGCGCTGCCACTTTCAGTTCAACAGTTCGATCGATACCGAGTTCTACTTCCTGGAGTCGATTCGTATATTCAAAACGCTTGGTCTTGAGGTAAAAGCCGCGCAAGTAGCTGTACAGCTAGCCATGTTTTACCTGACCAGAGATCGACAAGAGGAAGCGCAGGAGATGCTCCAGTACTACGAGGAGCAACAGCTGAAGCACTTCGGCGAAGGACACTTTCGAAGTCGCAACGCCTCGGAAATGTGCGTTACTGTTCAAGAGAAGCGTACCGAGACTGATGCGATCAGCATCGTTTCATCGCCGCTCAGCGTGGCGTCTTAGAGCTAATCTTTCGGCCTCAGGGTCTTGATGATTCCCGAGATCTTACCTTGTGCAGATGCCTTCATGTGGGCCGCTTCGTCCGGACGACCGGTTTCTTCGAGGAGCGCGGCGTAGCGCTGAATAAGGTATACCGCTTCGGAATCCAGGGCACCAACCGTATGTCTGCGCACACCAATGGCGCGCTTGTACAGTGTCTCGGCTTCCTGCAGTTTTCCGAGTTCATGGACTATATCCGCCAGCTGTCCGGCGCTGTGGCCGACCTCCTCACTGGTTGGACCATAATGCTTTTCATGGATTCTCAGGATTTCGCGACTCAAAGGTTCTGCGTCGGCGAATCGATCGTTTTCAAAGTAGAAGGAGGACAGGTGTTCGAGCCCTTCGGCGTAGCGATAATGAAAACGGCCATATCGCAGCTTCCTTATTTCATTTGCGCCCAGGAGATGCTTCTCCGCTTCATCGACGCGACCCTGCCGCTGCATAAGATCGGCGAGCATTTCCAAGATCATGAATCGCCGCTTGTCTTCGGGCGGAAGGCTCTCGGTCTGCTGGCGAGCTTGATTCAGTTCGCTCTCTGCTTGGGCGAAGTCGCCCGACGTCGCGCTTTCTTGAGCTCTAATAATGTAGTCTTCCCAAGACATAAGTTGCTGTCCAAAGGTGAGTAGGCTGCCTAAGCCATTATAGATTCTCGAGAGCGATGGTATGCTAAATCAGGAATTTATCATTACAGATAATGCTGTCGAGCGGTTTTCTCTTCGGAATTGATGCAACAGTCCTAATTTGTTGGAAAGTGGTGTAGCAGAACTCAGTGAGAGTATGGATAAAGCAACGATGAGCACGAAGAAAATTCAGAGAATTGGCAGGAAGACCCGCAATAATGCTGGATCTCAGCTTGCTGAGTTCGGTCCTGCGTTGTTGCTTTTGTTTGCCTCGGTGTTTTTCCCGTTGATTCTACTCCTTGGTGTGGCGCTCAATTACGGTGCCGGCTATACGCTCAATAACCTTCAAATCCGCGAAGCTGCAGTCAGCAAACGTTCTGAAGCCGAAAGCGCGGCTGGCAATGTCAGAAAAAAGATTCCGGATGCCTGGAAAACATCAGGTTTGGGTCAATTTGCCAATCTAGTCAGTGAGCCGGAGACGACCGTGACATATAAGAATGGTCAAAAAGATGACGAGAACAGGCAGGACATGATTGTGGTGGTCAAGACTACGATCAAGCCCAGACCGATACTTCCGAATATGCCGTTCCTTCCTGGGATTCCTGGTTTGACGTCAGAGGCAGTATTTACCTATGAAAACGAAGCGGTTATTGAAAATCCAGATGAC
Organism: uncultured Candidatus Obscuribacterales bacterium; assembly: GCA_964541355.1. Taxonomy (GTDB): domain Bacteria; phylum Cyanobacteriota; class Vampirovibrionia; order Obscuribacterales; family Obscuribacteraceae; genus JADYXR01. Next base: position 2,714 of record CAZISK010000471.1, on the reverse strand, counting down.
GAAAAGCAATAGTTGTCAAGGAGGGGTGGGCTCTTGAGCCGACCTCAGGTCTGACAAGAGTGTTCGAGGTGGATGGCTCGGATGTTCCGCCGAATTCGGTCAAACTAATTGGGCCGGTTTCGGCCTCGTCCAAATGCAGATTTTCGGTTCTGGCAACAATAGTCCGTTATACGCAACTAATCTCTCCTAATTCTCCAAGCAACACCGTTAAACAGTCAGCAACCGGGAAGGTGGCTAATTAATGAGTGGAGCTAAGGAAATGAGCAGAAGAAATACCAGAAACCAGAAAGGTCAATGTTTTGTCGAAGTAATATGCGGAATGTTCATCTTGATTCCAATAGCACTGTTGGCACTCGATCTCGGAGTTCTAGTTCTAGGTAACTCCGCCAACGATTCTCTCGCCAAGAATTGTGCTAGGGCCGCTGCCAATGCTCAATCCCAGGATACTGCCAAAGATGCAGCGGTCAAGGTTGTAAATGATTTTCCATCGTCACCGCTAATCGAAAAGGTCGAACTTGATACATCGAAGCTGATGTATGATGCAAAAGAAACAGTGACAACAGAGACAGTAATCACTGTTCATCTTCCAGTCACCTTGCCGGGAACCGTTGAAAGAATCGCTTTCAGAGCCAGAGCCACTGAGCCTGTTGTCGGTGTTTCCGCTGATCCAATGTAGTCTTTCCAGATTTATCCGATAGCTCGATGAACGGTCCGCACAACGGACCGTTTGATTTTATAGCGATGTTTCTCTTGCGGAACCGCTGCGCTGATTCGCTGGAAGATATCTGATATCCTTGCCTCGAAATGGAATCTCGAAATCCAGGTTAAACGATCCAAACAATTGTTCTATCGAATCCTAATTTGCATGTGTGCTCCGTAAACCTTGGAAAACCAAGACGAAATACAGGACGATTAATGAGAAAATCTTTGCGCACGAGAAAAGGGGCGGCACTGGGACTGGTTGCTGCATTAGGCTTTGCGCTCGTACTGATTGCGGTTGCCTTCTTCGTGATTTCACTTTATTTTGGTGGCTCTCGCGAAACTCGCAACGCCACCGATGCTGGTGCCCTGAATGTAGGCAAGAAGAGTTTGACAGTCACCGTCAAGTCAGCAGGTGGGGACGAAGACCAGTTCAGTGATGTTGCCGATCACAATGGTGATTTTGGTCTATCGAATATCAATAGGGTATGGGGTAAGGCTCTCTGGTCCGCCATCAACGCTGAAGATATCAAGGACAGAGGCGCTGAGAATGGTTCGACAAGCAACCATGCCAGCGCCATGTATCAGGCGGCCAAGCAGATTAGCGATCGGCTGGCTGACAAATTGAATGATGCAGATAACCTGTATCCGTTCTTTGACGACATCTCGAAAATTAACTCGGTGAGGATGTTAGGCGAGGAGGCGCGCGCCAAGTCCCAACCAGGCGTTAACTGGAAAACCTCGCTCATGGAGCGCAATGAAGAAAGCAACCTGGTGATCAAGTCAGACCAACTGCCGAGCGCTGTTAGCCTCAACAATCTCAGCTCCGTATCTGATAAGGGCGGCAACGACTGCGTGCCCGGCTACAAAGGGGTCAACGTATACGGAAGAGATTACTGGTTTGTTCCTTTCAAATACAACGAAAGACCGCGGCTTGAATCGAAAGATCATTTCGCTCAAAATCAGCTTGTATCAGCTGCCTTGCCAGGTTGGTCCAATCCGGTTCCGAACGCGTTTTCGGTTGAATCGACGACGATCGGTGGCGCACAGGCGAATCAGCGGGCCATGTCCTATGTCAAGGCCAATCCGATGACGACGTACAAAATGACCATTCCACATGCGTTCATTCGGATCAAATTTGTTCAAAATGATGTCAAATGGTTTTTAAATATGATTCCGTATCCGCCTGATTCGGACTACGGCTTCGGACCGTTTCCCGAGTCAGTGAGCCGTTTTATTCCATATGTGCCCGGTTGCGGGACGGGTCAGGTTAGCACGTATATGGCTAATGAATACAGTCCCAACACCGTTTTCAAATGCATGTTTCCGCTTCCTCAGCCGGGCCATCCCAAGGTTCTCGATACTCTTCTGCAGAGATGCAGAGAGATCGATCCGGCTTACTCAATGGTCAAGCTCACCGGAATCCTTAACGGCGCACTGGTCACGGGCGAAGGCAACTACTTCATTGCTCCGGCTCTAGATGGAACTCTCGTGTGTGTCTCTGATAGTGCGGTTACGGGTGTAGCGCCGTGGATCAAGAAATCTGCCGGTCCAGATTCAGAAGAGACCACTCTGGTCAACGAGCTGTGGCCACCTTACACTTACCCCAACTATGTCAACTCCTGGACCGTCGAATGCGCGTCTCTATTTGGTAGTTCAGGATACGGCGTCTTCTCCTTCACCGATGCAGATGGTACGATCAGCTGGTATCCTGGCACCGGATATGATGGCTTTCTCGGAGAGCTCGTTATCGATCGACAGACGAATGTTCGCCTGTTTGGTGCCTGCAGCTGTGGGCTATAGTTCTTGTCGCCGAACCTCCTCGAGTGCCTTCGGAAGAGTTCTCAGAAAAATCGGACCAGAACCTGAACCACTTCGTGGTATATAAGTCCTGTAGAGTCGATCGTCGTTGGATGGTTCGTACACTGGTAGATTTGCCAAACACCATAGACGACAAGAACAAAAGCCTAAAAAAATACAAAAACACGCGCCATATTTAAAACGAGACCCATACA
>CAZISK010000470.1:0-6464 GCA_964541355.1 uncultured Candidatus Obscuribacterales bacterium | reverse complement strand
AGCAGATACGGCAGATCACGACGGGCGATCCGTTGTTGTCGTTGGCCCAGAGCGTGAGCGGGTTGTACTGCGACTTTGGGTCCATGTGAAACAGTCCGTGCTCGACCAGCGTTCGCATGAACGCGCCGACCGGAGCCGGCGGATCTTCGCACGGGATGCTGTTGAACTGCGTGCCGCAATAGCCGCACAAAAGATGGTGGTCGAGCACGATGATCGTGCGCTTGTCCAGCGGGACGCTGGTCGTCTCGCAGTTTCGGCACGTGTTGGGGGGAATGAAGCGGATCATATGGGGTCTCCTGTCGCCGTAGCGACTTGGGGGTGACCATGTCGGTTTTCCGAACATGGGGTGGCCAAGATGGTCGGGGCTTCTCGAAAATGCCTACTGTTTCAATCGCTTACGAAGCCCAAGTCTATTTCTCGGGTGAGGCATCACGAGAGGCGTTTTCCATCAATGACCTGATGAGCAGCCGTTCGACGGTAATTGGTCGAATGACGTCTGTCAGGAAAACAAATTGCAGCAATTGCCGGAAGAGTAAGTTTCCTTACTTGCTCTTCCGGCTGTCTAACCATCAAGGCGGGCAACCATCGATGGTCAGCCACGAACTGTTAGTGCTTCGGCACCATGCTCTTGATGAGGCGAAGCGCCAGCTTGTACTTGCCGTCCGCGCTGGCAGCCTGGTCCGGAAGGAGCGCCTTGTAGGACTGGAAGCGCTTGAGCCTGTAGGTCGCGCGGATGAGCGCGTGGTTGAGCCAGGAGATGCTGTGCATGAAAGCGTCATTGACCGGACCGTCTTCAGCGATCACGTCGGAGGTGGCTTCCGTCTGCAGGTAGACGTAGTTCTCGCGCGTGGCTTTCAGGTAAGCGTCGCGACGGGCTGCGGCGAGATATCGGGAAGCTTCTAGCTCGACCGCGTTGCTGAGGAGGCGCTTCCGGTACGTCTCGTAGGCCCATAGATCCTGTTCATCGTCGGGAAGTACGACATTCGCCCCGCGAACAGTTCCGGCGGCAAGCCGGTTCCACAAAAGGTCTTCGCTCTCGGTGAAGGCTCGCGTCGCAGCCAGCAGGTCGCGGACATGAGCGCTCAAAGGAGCCAGTCCCGACGTCTCCGCCGGATGGAGCGAGTAGAAGATGGGCGGTAGCGTCCGGACCTTATGGTCTACCAGCATGCCCATGACCAACAGCGTGTTGGCGACATCGCTGTGGATGAGGTCGTGAAGTTCCGAGGTCTCCTGCATCTGACAATACAGCGCGTCCCTGTGGTCAGGTAGCTCGCTCTTCAGGTAACGCTCGTGGTCACTGAGCGCGACGCGTACGTCGAGCAGGAGCTGCGTGACGCGAATTACGTTGAGCTTGTTGTCGATTACGAGATCGCTCGCCTTGGGCTGTTCGATCTCGAGGAGGCGGAGGGTGTCGCGCCAGCTGCGATGCAGGTGCCACAGATGTAGCACGAACTTGCTTTTCGCAGCCTGGAACATCGTCCGCCGGAAAAGGCGATCTTCACTGACGCAGGAAGAGTTGGGCCGACTTCCCCATCGTTTGTGCTGGTCTGCCACTTCCAGCGCGCCCCGGGCGGTTCCGACCTCCGTCCGTGCTTCCCTGCAGGAATCACGGTCCGCGGTGAGTTGCTCGAAGTGCTTCGCGAGGTCTCCCTGTCCCGCCGCTCCTTTTGCGTAGTACGGAGCGTGAGCGCCCTGGAGGAGGACGGATTTGCTTTTGGTGGAACTAGTGGTCGTCATTTTGAGAATCCTTGTGCCTGGAAGTGTACTCGCGCCGGCATGTATCCCCAGGCAGGTATGCCGTTGCGCGAAATGGCTGGAGCGCAACGTCTCGCCAACTGGCCAAGACGTTGTTGTTGCTCCGGTTGACGTAGTGCCGATCTGCCCGGTGGGCATGAAAACCGGACTACGGTCCCGTTGTTGTCGAGTGATGCAGGACCGACAGCGTCTTGGGTGAGGGCGGACACCTCTGGCGCACAGTGCAATCTGTCTGCCATGGCAGATCAGACAAACAGGGACAATGCACGTAGGGTCGGTACGAAATCTACAATCAGAACGGAAAACGGGGACGTAGAAAAACTAACTGTTTGATCTGTACTGCTTCAACTACGCTGATTTGAATTATTCCTAACCCAGCTGTGTTGAGGATGTTTTGAGGATGTTTTGGTACTCTTAAAACTCACCGTTTTTCAGGGTGCTCGATGTGTGCGCTCTCGTGAGTCATGCGTTTCGAGCGTTTCCACTGCCGTAATCAATTCGCGAACATCCCGCACTGGTCAACGTTTAGGTTGGAGAGACTTAATCGTTTCTTAATTCGTGGACGAGGCGGATAATTGGTGATGCTGACTAGGGCTTTCATATGCCGCCGCCGGCTCACCCAGTGGTGCGTCGCCCAGGAGCTGCTCCCAGAGGCAGCACGTATCGGTTCCAGAGGCTGCACGTAATCGGCGGTCCCAGTGAACTTTACCACCGAGTCTGTCCTGCGATAGGCAGCGGCGCTTGGAGCGGAAAGCGCTTAGTGGAGGTGAAGCCGGTGCCTTCGATCCGCTGGCGAACTGCATAAACAGAGAGCTGTGGTGTTCTCAAGCTTGTTTGAATCAATATCAAAACGCAGCAAAAGATGTAAAAATCGTTAGCGTCTCATGCCATGTAGAAATCCAATTTCGACGAAACGCTCAGGCGCGTAGTACATCTCGGGCAGAATTTGTTCGACCGCCTATAGCAACGATCTTCCAAGAAGGGCTTTGCACCAGGTGTCCAATCTGAGTCGCCAAATCTACGAGCATTTTCTCTGATTAGTAAAGCACTTTCAAAATGGTATCTGGATAGAGAAATGGCTCCTCATCAAACTCTGGATCTTTCAGTCCATTAGTCTGGCGATCGCGTCGAATTGCATCCATCTGCATTTGAACCATCTTTGCTCCCTTCAGGTTTTCGATTATGTCTGGATGGCTTTTGTCGCTGAGCAGTTTTGAAAAGCGTTTCAATAGAAAGTAGAAGGCCATCAAATGTCGATCCGATCTAGCAAGATGATGATCAATTCTTGCTGCGATAGCGTAAAGCTTGACTGCGTGCTTGTATACCTCAAGCGACCCTTTGACGTCTCGTTTTTGCTCCAGGAATGTTCCTCGATAACCTAGCAACCAGGAGGCTTGCAGTAATAGATCCGCTCGACGCCAGAAGTCTTCAATCGCTTCCAAATTTGTCATCACGTCGGTGAGTCGCTCCAGACGCCGCTCTAAAAGCGCATGATCGATAATCGAGGCGACATCCATTGTTCGTGTCGTCCGAGACAAGCGTTGAGTGACGTCTTGCATAGGCAATATGATGCAGGACAAGCAAACGCTCATGTCATCGATAGAAAGACTTGTCGGTATTGCAGTTGCATACGGTCGAAAATTGAGCTCTGATTCCGCGGTAGGCTCATTGCTCAGTTCAAGTGTCGCGTCAGAACTTTCGTCGGTCTCTTCAGACGTCCATTTGTGACTGGCTTCCAGTTGGCAGAATTTGTCGTAATCCGCTTCGAACGTTTGAACCAGGGAGTAAACAAAGACCTGATCTGCTTCGGATAGGTCGCACATATTCGCGATGTCTTGTAGCATTTCGGCGTATTTGATGAGCTCGATGCAGCCATGGTCATCCATGTACTTCTTGAACAATGCGATGGCTCTGATCTCAAGATTTTCTTGTTCTGGCTCTTCTGTGGTCAAACCAGCTGCCTGCAAACTAGATGAGCCCACGCACCAGGACCGTGTTTGCGTCTTTACGATAAAAGATTCAGTCGCCAGTGGATCAGGCATTTTGGGAAGATCGTCCATGTGATCTGCTTTGGTGTTCGCGGATGACGATGCATCAAAGTTGCCGGATGGGTCTGTTGGAAATGAGCCAATCATGTAACTCCTTCGCTGCTTAAAGGCAAGGCTAGTAATTGAGCGTGGTTGAACATAGAGCAATCGGGCGATAGAGTGCCACCGCATATGGAGGCTACGCGTGGAATGCCACCAAAGGCGAGTCACTTGCCGCTAACGACGTTTGAGCAGGGGCTGGGGTAGTGGAAATATTTGAGTGGGCGATCGCTACTCTTTCATCATAGGGTGAAAATGCGTAGCTGTGAATTCGCGAAAGTTACCTAGCCAAAGTGCGTACGTAAAACCGACGCTCTATTCAATATCGAAAGGACAGGACTGACAAATTTAGCCAAAACTGCATTGATTGTTTTTAACAGAGTCCCGCTTCGAGCAGGTATGAGGCTGGAGCGAAGGCGCTTCAAAGGCTGATGACTTGCTTTTGATATGCTCAAGCTTTTAGAGTGTGGCGCTTATTTGTAAGGTCTCTGGCACTCTTGATTTAATACAGGACAAACTTTCCGAACAACACGCAGAGTCATTTTGCAGCGCGAAGCTGCGAAGAGTAAAACCAGAGACTGTAGAAGTGTCGACTGAGTAAGGCGCAACTGCCATGCATAGCGCTTGTGCGCTACTTCGTGGTCGCCGATTACTGCACAAGTGCACATGCAGCCCCTGCTACAAGCTGTGTGCACGGAACCAGAGGAAAAAAAGATGCCTGAGAAACCCGACCTTAGCAGGAACACGATCGACATGGAGCTCCTCGGCTATCGACCCGGTGAGCTTGTATGCGCACCCGGCTTGGGCAATTTGCTCGACCTGACGGAGTTGTTCAAGCTGCCGAACGAGACCTCGCGGATGTTGTTGGGTGTTGCTATGGAGCAAGCCCTGCGTCCGCGCCCGCCTGAGGCGCACCTCAACTTCATCGATGCATTCTACCGGACCGTGGAGAAGTTCATCACCACCGTGGATTTCGGCACCTTGTTCGGACGGCTCAGCGACATCCAGGACATCCTCAGTCGCATGTACGCTGCCTTGCCGCACGATGAGGCCCGCGCTGCAGTGAGGGAGCTTTTCGAAGGTGCGCCGGAAGGCTTCGACGTGAACGCTTTTCTCGAGACCATTCCGACTGACTTTTCCGGGCTCCATGAGATGGAATTCTATGACGAGGACTGGAAGCGCTTCTCCCGTCCGCCTCAGAATGAGCCGTTTCTCGATCGATTCAAGTTCGACCTCATTCTCCCCGACTTGTCCGCCCCAGAATTTCGCCGTCCTGGCGCGCCAGTTGTTGGCGGCGATTTGCCGGCGGCGGGCTCGGACACCCTCAAGGAGACGACTTCCAATGGCTGAGTCAGGTCAGTCCCCCGTCAGCGCTCCCATTAGCGTCCTGTATCCGTCACCCACGGTCAGCCTCAGCTCCGATGGCTTCATCTCGCTCATGGAGCCGATGCCGCCGATGCCTGTGGGATCATTCGGGTGCGTAGAGACGTACGATCGGACCATGGAGTATTTCGTCAATCCTTACCACGTGGGTGACGAGATCTACCGGGCGCTTGAACAGCGGTTCGGCAACCCGACCGCGTAGTATCATCCATGGTGCACGGTACAGCGTGAGCCGTGGTTAGTGGGACGCCTCGACAGGTGTAATTGCCGTTCGCCCTGTCGAAGCGTCCTTCACACTCGCTGCACTTCGCAGCCTCATCAGCAAAGGAAACACATGTACTGGCACGATATCAGCACGAAGTATGCTTGCAAGGGTGAGTACGCGCGCTGTAAAACCTGCGGTCTTGTCCTTACCGAGGCGAGCTTTGCCTGCCGACGAAAATTCGGTCTCGGGCTTTTGATCGCAGCCGCTGTCATAGCACTGCTTATGACAATCGCGAACTGTGTGGATCTTCTCTCTTCCCCCCTCGCTGGCATTGGCGGCCTGATGGTCACGTTCTTCATCGTCTTCGGCTCTGGAGCCAGAGATCGTGACACCGTCGTCGGATTGCACGCGCGAGGTCAGATGTAAGTCACCCGGTCCTACACAGGAGAAAACCATGGGCTTCTACATTTTCTGGGCAGTCGTCGGTGCAATCGGCGGCTTGTTCTGCTTCATCTGCGAAGAAGGCGAACGCATGGAGTCGGACCGCAGGATCACAATCCAGTTCCTCTCCCTGATCTTCAGCTTCGTGTTTGGTACCACCATCTTCGGTAACGAACCCGACGGCGGTGTCTGGATTCTGGGACTGATCATACAGGTAGCCTGCTCTGAGATTGTCTTCAGGGTCCTGAAACCGTATCACTTCCTCGGAAGAGACTGACTGTGTGCGCGTCTGCTTTCATCGGCAGGGTCTCAGTTATTGCGGGCGTACTTCCGGTGCCATCCAGGAGCTTCAACTGACTTAATTGGCTGTTGACAAGGTGCCTCTCGTCCGAGAGTCTGCGAATGACAACAGTGAAGTACGCTCGGGCAGGCTGAGATTACCGGTTCGTGGGTGAGAAGACGGAAACCTTCATGGTTTCACGTTTTCTCCTCCGGTTTGGGAATAACTATCCCATATAGCAAGCTGTCCGGACCCAATTTATGAGGTTTTTCATTTTCGAGTTTTTGGCTCGTTGTAGTGGTTGGCCTGGCTT
>CAZISK010000469.1:2088-6464 GCA_964541355.1 uncultured Candidatus Obscuribacterales bacterium | reverse complement strand
GTCATGGGATCGACGCTGACTGGCACCTGTCTCATGTTTCTCTCCTCACAGAGTCGCCGATAAGCGCATGCAACGTTGTTCTTGAAGATCAGCACGAGATCATCACTGGTCAGGTCCAAACTTGACCTATCATTCTTCCAACGAGCGCATAGCGAGTTGAGCACGCTGGCCATCCTGGCCAGGGCATTGTCCAGCACATGAACACTATGGATCCTTTGAAGGTGACGGGAGGCAACTTGTTCTTCGATCTGTGCGAAGCGCATGCCATCGATGTTCTTCCGAGACTCCTGAACCCGCTGGAACTCGCGCGCTCCTTCCCGAAGTCGTGCGTTCACCTTCACGACCAGAGCGGCTGCACTATCCAGCTCAGCCAACGCAGTTGTCAACTCACCCAGCGCTACGGTCGCGCTCGAGGGCACAAACTCGAGATGCTGTTTTGTCATGGTTTACCTCGTTAACTACGAAACTTCCGCCCGACTCCCTGTTTGCAACCTGGGCCACCAGGAGCGCGTTAAAGCTTCAGCCTGTAGATTCGCTCTCGTGGCGCATTTTTGAAAGTATCTTCGGATCTGCCTCCTTTCGAATGTTCGGTTCAATTTGACAACTAGCTCTCCTTATCAAATTTAATGGTGTCAAAACTGCATTTGCGTAGTTAAGAAATGGAAGAAATCATTTCCATTGAGTTAAGTCCTAAACCCAGCGAGGCTGTACTCATGGCAAGTGGGTAATCTGATATTTTGAAAGCGCTATTCACCGATTCGCTGAGAAATCGCGATTGAGCGACAGTCCTGCACTGGTCCGAATCAAGAATCGGTAATTGTAGGTATGGCGCGACTAGCGAATCATCCGTTCGAATGATGATCCAAAGATTAGCGAGCCGCTTTCGCCCATGCTATCACTCGCGGTGCGTTCTGCTTTTTCAAGAGAGGACTCATCCTTTTTATTATTGGGGTACCATTTGGGCAACAACTGCCCGTTTGGCTGTTGAAGAAGCGGGTTCGGCGTTCCTAGTCTTAGGTCATCTAATTCGAAACCGACTCATCGAGGCATCACCAAGCGTTTTTTCAGCAATCGCATCACTTAACCGAACAAATCACATCGTATTGGGCGATGCGACCGTTGTCTCCGGTTTCCAATCCAGCTCTTTATTGCGATCGAAACAAGTTTTCAATAAAGGAAAACTCATGGACACCCAAGTCGAAATCACCGTCGAAGCGCTCGCCCCGGATCGTTTTGTTGATCTGATCAAGACACGCAAACAACTACGAACCGAGGCAGAACAAGCCATTTCGGTTTCGTACAAAGATTTGCTCGTCGTGACAAGGTTCAAGGCTCATCCGTTCGGCCCCGTAGCTAACGCGATAAACAAAGCGCTAGATTCGCTGCTTGACCGCGCTATAGAGGGATCCAAGTTTACAGCTCGTCAAGGCGAAACTCTCATGGTTGAGCTGGAATCGGTGGATCTTCCGTCCGGCAATGCCAGACGGATTCTCGTCGTTGGTTTGGGCGAACCCAAGTCCTGTCCACGATTTCAGCTGTGTGCGCTGTTCAGCTGCCTCATCAATGAAGCCACAACCGCGGATGCGGAGCACATCATACTGCCCGTCGTCGATCTTGTCTCGACTGCAAGAGAGGCACGAGCACTCACTTCAGTTCTGAAGTGCCGGATTGATCAGCATCTCTCGTCTCGAGTGGAGCATGGTCGATTAAAGCGGATTCGATTGCTCGTCGATACGAGCATGAAAGAGGACGCAGAGGCTGGTCTTGCGGACGAACAGCCAATTTGCAAAATCTGCTCCGAACCCGAACTATAGAAAGGAAAGATCATGCACAACGATAAGACAATTACGATACCCGGTCTGTCGGTATCGTTCATGGTGCGCCCCATACTTGGCGGACCGACAAATCCCTGGTCAGAGATCGAAACTGATCTCCTAACGATAGATCTCCATACGCACTCGCACTTCGGTGGAGGCATACAAGAGCTGGATCGATTCCTGGAGGGTGCGCTGACGCGAGCCTTAGAACAACAGCGCTTCGAAGGAAAGGTGGGTGAAGCAATCTTGATTTCTCGACCCTCCGCGAAGATCCAGAATGTTCTCGTGCTTGGAGCTGGACAGACCACTAGTCGAATTCCGGCTTGTGGCCTTGTCGCCCTAATCGTCGAACACGCCCATCGGCTGAGTGCCGGTCGAGTGACTATTCCACTCTTTCCCGGACGACTCCATGAGCTGAGTCTGGCGGGAACGATGGCAGTTCTTCGTTGCCGCATAGGTCACATCGGATCGCAGCCAGACGGTCTTGCCAATCTGAAAGTGATTGAGATCCTGTCGACACCCCAGGCGAAGCGCTGGATCGTCGACGGTCTCACTGTTTCGGACTCGCTGTGCCGTTCTTGTAGCAACCCGATCATCACAATAACTCGAAAAGTCGGGTGAGCAGTATGAGGGTGGATTGCAAACCCCCCAATCCGTCTCAATTCCAATCCAAGGAGAAGCCATGTGTATTCCTACGCTCTGTCCTTTCTGCAGCAACAACAAGACCTGTGCGCCACGCGTACCGATCAAGCTGATTACGTTCGAGGAGGCTAAGCTACTCCCGAACGATGAGCTCGAGCTCGAAGTCAGGATCAGTGGAATGTCTGACCGGATCCAGATCTGCACTTGGCTCAACGACCTCCTCAACTTGGCGATGATCAACAATGCTGGACGGATCGCGATCCTGGTCGATCCGACCACATCCTGCGAGCAACTGCAGGAGTTCTCCGCAATCATCAATTGCCGAGCCATCATCAAGTTCAACCACGACATCAACTTTCCACAGAGCCTCAAGGAGATTCGCATTATCTGCGGTAACGAGCAGGTCGCGGCGCTCAAGCAAGGACTGACTCACCAGCATCCTCTCTGTCTTGGGTGCTTTGAGAAACGCTGTCCCGAGTAAAGAGGAGGAACTAAACCCAAACAAAACAGTTTCTTGTGCGTGCGCACGTGCACGCACACTCGCTCGAAAGATTCTTCGTCCGGCACCACCAAACCCAATCATCGCCCCAAACCAAAAGAGGAACTGCCATGAGCAAGACCAACACCCAGCTTCAGCCCATCCGCCTCTCTACGATCAAGCACCAGCTCAAATCGCTGTCGAACCAGGCGCGCGCGATCCAGACGTTGGACAGCGAACACCGCCACGGCTACGACTTCGGTGCAGATCCGACGGTCACCGTCGTCGTCAACCACGCCAAGAGGCTTGTAACCTGGTCGGAGGAGATCGTCAAGAAGTCGAACAACGCTGATGTCGCGGCAGTCTGCGCGCTGCTCGAGAAAATTCGCGGAGACCTGCCCTATGTGCTAGATCGCGCCTGCGCGTTCAAGCACTTCGGCGAAGCAAGTGCTTCGAGCCATCTCGAAGAGATGGTGCATGCCAAACCCTCGGACCTCAACCTTGAGGGGGAGCCGGGCGACTCGAGTTTCAAACTGGCCGGCATTAGCTGCTTCAATGCCGAGGTCAACCAGTGCCGAACCTTCGAGCTTCAAGCACAGGCGCTAGGCTATCTGGCGCTCGAGATTGCCTACTTCGCTGCCGACGAAGTCGATCTTAAGCTGAACAGCTAATTTCGATATTCGCAGTGTAACCACAACATGCAGAGGCAGATCCATCGGACGATCTGCCTCTGCTGGAGACCCGAGATGTCACTTCCAAAACTCTTTCCGCTTAGCGACGACAACAAGACTTGTCTGTCTGGCGTTCCAGTCTTAGTGCTATCGCATGAAGAGGCGAACGACGCTGCCAAAGACGCTGCGGAGCTTAACGTCAGTGTCAGAAGCGTCATCAGCAAGCGAGCGGCGTCCTTTGTTGTCGAGAGTGCCATTCACAATGCACTTCGCCAAGGCTCAACAAGGCTGGTTTTTGTAGTGGAAAGCTACCAAACCAATGAGGAGCTGGAGGTCCTTGCATCGGAAATCAGTTGTAGAGCAATCCTACAGTTGAACCACAAGATCTCGGGTCACCACTCGCTGAGGGAAATCTGTATTTCATGCGACCCTCAGCAAAGGTTCGCTATTCGGCGAGGACTGGCATCACAGCAACCGATCTGCTTCAGCTGCTTTAAAGAAAACGATTCGTGATCGTTTTCTTTAGAGCACATCGAGTGAGCGGAGAAAAGGAAATGCGAATCATCGCATTTCTCAACCTCTTCGCTCTTTCGTTGTTTTGAATAAACGACTTTGTGTAGTAGTTCGAAATTAAGGCGAAGAACCAGTGGACTGATGCTTCTTCGCTAGTTTTTGTCAGGAGCGCAATCCTTAACTCTAGCAGAAGTCACCAGCGTCCAGTGACATTAGCTCGCAAGGAAATCACGTGCCCAGCCTGCTCGTGCAGCC
>CAZISK010000469.1:0-1988 GCA_964541355.1 uncultured Candidatus Obscuribacterales bacterium | reverse complement strand
GCCGGCTCGCCTTGCCCGTCGGCAGAGTTACTTCTTCTTCGGAGCAGACACTGCCAGCATCGACTCCGTGAACGTCTTCTCGACGTTCCAGCCCTTCGCCTTCACCTCTTCGACGACGATCGCGATCGCCAGACCCTTGTGGTAAACCTTGAAATGGACGTAAGCGACATTCTGGTGGCCATCCTTGATTTCGGTCTCGATGGCCTTGTTGGAGAGCGCGCGGATCTCGTCGAGCTGCACCTGGACGCTGGCCTTGTACTCGGGTGTGTTCTGGTAGGCATCGACGTCGGCGGGCGTCAGCTGTATCGGAGCCGGGTCATTGATAACGGCGGGCTGGCTGCAGGCAGCGACGACGATGGCGACGGCGACGAAAGCGCCGAGGCAGATGGAACCAAGTAGCAGGAAACTTTTCATGGCAGACTCCAGGGAACGGGGTTGCGGAATTGAACTTGTTTGCAAAAAAAGCGCGCTGACAAAACCGGCGACGAACCAGTTTCTTTCAGTAGGTTAAATGCTGGAAGCAAGTCAGTCGGCGCGCTTATCTCACAAACAGTTCAGGAAAGGAACAATTCAACCTAGTGGTTACATTTCCATTCAAGCAAGAACCAAATACGGTGCGCTTAAGCAACTTAACAATACCGAAATGCTCCTCAGTTCATAATTTTAGCGGTTAGCCTCCAAATCGATTCGTGAACACACACTGTGAAACTGTTGAAACACGCACAAAGTCAGCGTTACGACATTGGTCTTTTGATATCCCCAATAACATTGTCGGAGCCAAGACCCGAGCGATAATGCTTCCACCTCGGCGACGCATGGCGTCGCCCCTCTCACTGCCATGCGAGGTCCTTTCTTAGAACCCCCCGCGTTTGCCATGCGGCTTCACTGATGTGCGATACTGTTTGTTCAAATCTGAGGGACATAAATGGTTTCCAAACGACTTTTAGCTGGTTTATCCACCTGCCTGGCTGCCCTGGGTTACACATGCCATGCTCAGCCAACCAGTGGAGATGTTATCGATGCCCTTCAACGAGCAGGCAGCAGTGGCATAACTGTTGCGCAGTCAGGACCACCGTTATTACGGCGCACTACTAGACTGAATGCCGGCGCATCCGTGGAGGATATCGTGAGTAACACTGGCAGTTGCATGTACATGGGTTCAACCGAAAAGACGGTAACCGGGCTGATACTGGGCAATGAGCTTCACATCAGGCGCTTGCAAGACTCTTCGCCTACGAGTGCCGAAGACGCAAAGAAGTGGCGGAGCTGGTGCGCCGAGGTCACCAAGAAAATATGGTCTCGTTTTAGAGAGCAGAGCGAAGATGTCGGACAAGCCACGGTAACTCTGGTGGTTAATGCCGATGGCAGCTGGGAAATCCTGACCAAGACAATCTACGTGCCCGACAACGAACCTTTCTCAGGAAGTCAGCCGCTCAGCAAAATTGCTGAGAATTTCTGGCTGCAAGTGCACTCTGCACTGGGCACCATCGACGAAGCCACCCCTCCAACGACACCAGGGGTGGAGTCAATCAAATTCGAGATGGTGCTTGGTCGGGATCAGGAGTCTTTCCCGCGACACGCAGCCTGTGGACAGCTCAATCTTGTGCATCGCAACCCGAAGGGCGGCATCAGCGTCGGGAAGGTTGTGACAAAAGGTATGAATGTTCACGAGTCCAGCAACTAGCAATATTAAACAGAGGCTTAACAGAAACGAACCATGCTATGTGCAGGTTTCCACTATGTCTGCCAGAAATGTATTTTGGATAGTCGAAGATAACCGAATCATCAGCCGCGCCACGTTATGTTCCAACGTTCGGAACGGCCCTGCCGCTCACGAAGGAGAACGTCGATTCTGCGGTAGCGTTCTTCAACCCGCCGAAGAATTAGTGTCGGTCAAACTGCCGCCTTTCACCAGCAACTGAACGACTGCTTGGGTTGGCAGTTCATCCGGCACGAGTGTCGCCGGAAAGGACGTGGGCGACACTTTT
>CAZISK010000468.1:0-6476 GCA_964541355.1 uncultured Candidatus Obscuribacterales bacterium | reverse complement strand
ATAGAAATCCACACAAAGTCCGGTTGTTTCCTTAGGGTCCGCGTTCCTAGTTCGCCCGGGACCTTTTCGATTCGTTCAGGTCTGTCGACTAAAGTCGGGATTCACCCCTTTTGCTGGAGGGTACTATCTTTATTGAGGTCCTTACCTTAAGCGCGACAACTGACCTTTGTGGTTAGAGTAGGAGTACCCATAGAAAGCTTCAGAAGTGCCCAAATTTATCTGTACTCTCAACGCCGTTACCGCAACGCTTGTGCTCGCAACACAGACACTCGGTTTGCCTGCGCAGGCGCAGGATCAAATGCAAGAGCAAATACGTGAACGCATTAAACAACGCATTTACAGAGGCGATTGGCAGAACAAGCAGTTTCCGGATCTGGTGGAGCGGACACGCGGAGCTCAGTTTTGTCGCATCGCAGGACTCAACGTGGCAGTCTGGCAACCTGCACACCCTCAACATGCAGCACCACTGGTGGTGTTCTCCCACGGCTTCACAGGCGTCAATGTGCAGACAGCCTGGCTGATGAGAGCGTTGGCGGATGCGGGCTATGTAGTAGTGGCGCCCAATCATAAGGACGCGCTCGGCAACGGACCACTAGACAAGACTAAGCCCCCGCCCGATCTGCTCGATCCCTTCTCATGGACGGATGCATCGTTTGCTGACCGAGGAGAAGACATCCGGCGATTGATCGACGCGCTGAAGAATGACTCGAATTGGAGAGCGAAGATCGACTTTACAAGACTGGCTTTGATCGGTCATTCGCTGGGAGGCTACACTGTTTTGGGCTTGGCAGGCGGTTGGCCATCATGGAAGATGCAGAATGTCAAAGCGGTATTGGCTCTGTCACCGTATGCTCATCCATTCAACTGGAACGGTAGTCTCAACAGAGCCGCAGTTCCGATCATGTACCAGTCTGGATCGGCGGACATAGGAATCGCACCGTTCATCAAAGGTCCCAACGGCACTTTTCAGAGAACACACTCACCAGCCTATCTCATTGAAATTTCAGGTGCTGATCACCTGGCCTGGACCAATCAAAATCGAAGAACTCATCAGCAGGAGCTAATTCAGTACTACTGCCTGAACTTCCTAAACAAGTACGTCAAAGTCGACAGAACAGCAACACCAGAAAAGCGCCTCACGGGGCTATCCGAATTTCGAACTAAGTAGCGCAATCCGCATCGAATATCAGGCGGCGGCTCCGGAGTCCCTGCCACCGCTGTCATTAAGCAATACCCCCACTAACGACAAGCTCCAGACTGAGTGCTTTACGCGACGCACCATATATCCGACCTGAAGGACCAGGCTTTTAGACAACTGCGATCTAAAATGATACACCGCCCATGATACCATCCAATGAGACTTACAATCGAATTTTCAACTTTAACGGGAGTTTTATCTTCACTCCAGCGGGTAAATCTTTCTTTGGTGTTTCAGAAAACTAGTCCTTAGTTCCGCTGACGAAATGGTCAAACTAGTCTCCATTTGATGCACATGCACCAACAAGGTATCCACGTTTTTCGGAAACATAACGAGGATGGCATATGAAATTTGAGCGCATCTTTTTCATCTCGGCTCTGTCACTTTTGGCAAGCACTCTGTCGGCTCGAGCCGAAGTACCGGTAGCGGTCAGCGCTGACGGGAAGATTATTGCAACGCCAGGAAAGATTCCGGGGACGGAATGCAGCCAACCAATCGTGGTCATTTGGGATGCGACCACAGGCAAAGAGTTGAAGCGACTCGGTGAGACCGTCACAGAGCAATTTTCCGCGGCTCTGAGCCCAGATGGCAAGCTCCTTGCGATCAGCGGACAGGAGACGAGAAAACGCACAAATGAAGCCGAGATCAAGCAAATGGTCAAGGAGAGCGAATTCAACAAGAGCCTGTCATCGAGTTTCGGAAAGGATTTTACTGAATCGCTCGCACGCAACCTGATTAAAGTGGATGTCCCGACCCTGGTTGTATACGAAACTGACACAGGCAAAGTTCTAACAAAAATAGATGTTGGATCAATGATCACAAACATTGTCGCCATCAGTCCTGACGGAACAATCCTGGCCGGCGGGTGCAACGACAAGAACATTAGATTGTGGGAAATTGCCACAGGCAAACTGCTGCACACTCTAACCGGTCTAGAGGCAGAACCAGTCTCATTGTCCTTCTCCGCTGACGGCAAGCGATTGGCAGCCAGATCGTGCGGATATTTCGATGTTGTGGCTAAGGTCTGGGACCTAACCACCAATCAACCGGTAAGAACGATCAAGACAGGTGATTCGAGCGCAAGGCTCAAATACTCTTACAACACGTCCCTTAGCCCGAATGGAAGAGTTCTTGCCGCCAGAAATGATGGAGGCGACGTTGGTGTCGTAGACCTATTTGATATGGTGACGGGCAAGCCCATTCGCACCATAGACGGTGCCAATGCGTTTGCGTTAAGCCCGGACAGCACAATGGTTGCAACCGCGGACGACAAGGGAAGAGTCAAGATATATGATGTTGCCACCGGTCAATTGAAGAAGTCATTGACGGGGCATTCCGACCTCGCCAGCACCGATGTAAGTTGGATTAGATTCGCAGCCGACGACAAGCTGGTCACGGGAAACTCGAATCTCGTCACAAAGATTTGGGACTTATCGACCGGAAAAGAGCTGACCACGCTAAGCGCACCTTTCTCTAGAATAAAAGATGTTGCCTTCGATTCAACAGGCAACACTCTTGCGGTCGACAACGACCGCGGTGAGATCAGGCTGATCAATCCATCGACAGGCTCAGAGAAAGCGGTGATCCGGACGCCTGAAGAGGTCCGCGGTATAGCATTAACCCCGGACGGAAAGACTATGGCGGCCAGGGGTAATAGCGTGATTCGCTTGTATGACATAGCCACGGGTAAGAACATCAGCACTTTGTCGTACTCTGATGGTCTATATCTGTTCGAATTTAATCGCGATGGTTCCAAGGCATTCGCCGCCGGATATAAATCTAAAGTGGCTCAGGTTTGGGATACAAAAACGGGCTCGAAGGTATTCACTTTAGGCAATCCAGCTGCGGCAAACGTCAAGGATATTCCTAATTCCCCCTGCCACTTAATGAATATAATCAGTATCAGCTTCTCTCCGGACAACAAGTTCATCGCCACCACGAGTGCAGATCAGACCGTTAGAATCTGGACCGCCGATACCGGCAAATTTGTTCGCGCCTTTACCGGTCACAAGGAGCAAGTCAACAGCGCCAGGTATAGCCCCGACGGCAAATGGATAGCCAGCGCCGACGCGAAAGGATGCTTGAAGATTTGGGATCCGAATTCTGGATCCGTTCTGAAGACGCTGCAATCCCCAGACAACGAAATTTGCGATCTACTCATAACGCCCGATGGAAAAAACATCATAACGAGCACAATGTTTATTACGGACAACAAGCCGAATTTCGTTCGGGTCTGGGATAAAGATTCTGGTGAAGTTACTCAATCTTTCGAGTTAAAGCTGGACCCAGCCAACAAATTAGCTCTCAGTCCTGATGGAAAGACGCTGTCCGCCGACAGCATCGATGGGGTAATTAGACTCTGGAATCTCTCGAACGGCGAACTCAAGGTCTACCAACAGTAAGCCGACACCGCCTTTCGGTCGGAAGCCTACTTCAACGCGCCAAACAATGCCTTCATAAGGAGAACCGCGGCTTTGTCTTTGTACTCGTTTGCCTTGGATTGGTCCCCAGCTTTCTCATATGCTTGAGAGAGAATGCTTATGTACTGCGGAACTTGCCATTGCGTTCTTTCACAGAGCGTGAGCATAATTTTTGCAGACAACGCTGGATCGAGATCTTTCTTATCCGGTCCTTCAAGCAGCAGCCTGGCGTAGACAATCGAAGCCTGCACATTATCCGGGGTTAACTTAACAGCCTCCTTAATGTCCCGAAGAGCCTCATTGAATTTCTTGCTCTCGGCTTCGAGCGCAGCTTTTCTGATCCAGGCAGCACAATGAGTAGGATCGAGCTTCAGACACTCGTCCAGATCCTTGATACACTCATCTAGCTTTCCGACCTTATACTGCGCCAGGCTACGAACGAAATAGAGGTTCGCACTCGGCTCTCGAGCTATCGACTTAGTGAGGAGTTCGGACGGAGTCTCTGCTTCCAGTCCTTGCTGTACGCGGTTGTCGACATCGAAGAATTGAATCTGGCTTGGGCAGCCAGAGGAGACGGCTAACGTTTTTCCATCAGGAGTAAACTCGAGAGAATAAATTGTGTCGGAACCTTGACTCGGAAATACTCCGATCTCCTTTCCGGCAACCACATCATACATTTTTACCTTGTCCTTGACTCCCACAGCTATAATCTTCGAATTACTGGGACGAACAGACATAGATGGCTCCGGTGGGTTGCCCATGAGCATGCTGCTTTCACCCTTTCCGGTGGATAGCTCACGGATTTTCTTGCCTGTTGCGGTGTCAAAGAATAGCAACTTCTGATCGGCGTACCCGTTGCCATCATCCCTGGTGACAATCATTTTTTCGTCGTTGCAAAATCTGGTCACGACGTTGGAATCTGATTCACGGACGAAGCGATTTTTGTTGGTCGAGAGATCGCAGAGCACCGTTCTTCCTCTGACGGCGTACGTCGCGTACGCCAGGAGGTTGCCATTTCTCGATGGTGACAGAGAACACACATAATCGACTGCGTTAACTGTTTTTGTCACTTTTCCCGATTGCAAATCCCAGAATTTCAGCTTTGCGTCCTCGCCCCCAGAGACCATAATGTTTTTAATGGCGGTCCTGGCTACAGCAAAAACCTCACCTGTATGGATACTCAAAGTCCGAGTCAACTTGCCTGTCGCAACGTTCCAGACTCGAATCTTCTTGTCTTCGCTGGCAGTTACAAGCGCTTGATTGTCCGCGCTGAAGACCACGGAATACACGACGGAGCCATTGTTCATAGTGTGCAACAGCTCACCGGTAGTAATATTCCAGAGCTTGATAGTCTTGTCTCTACCGCTGGATGCCAGCGTCTTACCATCCGAAGTAAATGCAAGTGTATCGACAAGTCCCGTATGGGGACTCGCTCCAAGAAGCGCGCCGCTCATCGCCCCCTTACTCAAATCCCACGTCCGAACGACATGGTCGCGATCCCCCGATACCAGCAATCCTTTGCCGGGATTGCCTCCTAGCGCTTCCCACTCCGGACCGGTATTGGTCAAAATCGTCCGAAGCTCATTACCGGAAGTAACATCCCATTCCTTAACGCTTCCATCGGAAGATGCAGACAAGACTTTCTTGCCGTCAGGACTAAAGGCGAGCCACATCACTTTTTGTTTGTGTCCACTCAAGGTCTTCAGCAACTTGCCAGTTGCAACATCCCAGATCTTCACCGAGTTATCTTGGGCTCCAGAGGCGAGCGTCTGGCCATCGCTGCTAAAGGTCAGGCAACCGATCGGTTTATCATGACCGTTGAGGCTAAGTTTTTCCTCTCCAGATGTCAGCTCCCATAACTTAATCTGATTGTCGTTGGCACCTGTAGCCAAAACAGATCCATCAGGACTGAATGCTGGCGTGCAAAAAACCGCATCCTTATGACCATGTAGGGTCTTCGCCAATCTCTTGGTTTCAACGTCCCAGATTCTTACGTCGTTATCAAACCCACCTGTCGCAAGCACCTTACCATCCGGGCTGAATGCTCCGGACAACACTGCATCGCGATCGGCAAGCAATTTCTCTAATTTGCCGGAGGTAGCATTCCAAAAGCGGATGGTGCAGTCCAACCCGCCCGTTGCTACCGCCAGCCCATCCGGACTCATACAGCAAAAGTAGACCTTGTCCAGATGACCAACCAGAGCCTGCCGTAGCTTCTTAGAACCGGCATCCCATAACCGTACACTGTTATCATCGCTGGCCGTCGCGATTGTAGTGCCGTCCGAACTCACACAAGCCCCTTCGATCGTGTCGGTGTGACCCAACTTGAGAGGTGCCGCCAGACTCTGGGCAAGAAATAGATTACCTACCCACATCAATGCCGCCATTGGTACCGTATATGGTGCAACTTTTCTATTCATAAATACGCCACTCGCTCAATTGTCATCAAACCCAGAAAATGATCATACCCTCTTGCGTGAGCCCTAAAGCCTTTGCAGATTAGGAGATGAATCCATGATCTGGTTCTTAAAATCGTGGATTGGAGCGGTGAACAGGCACCCAGCTCGATTGGAAAACGTTTAGATGATCAGCAAACCGCCCTTTTCCAGGGCGCTTGATCGACGTGACTACCTTACTAAAGCTATGCCAAGGATTAGTACAAGCCCGCCACCCAAGATCGCGAAAGTTTCGCCTAATCCGGATTCAAAAATGAAGGACAAACCGGTCATTTGAGTTGCTACCAGTCCGACTAATGCTACTATCGCCGCCACTGCTTTAGTCATTCTTGTTCTCCCCGCTTTAGAAACTTTGGTTGCCCCGACACTTTTGAGATTAACTTCGAAGTGTGACAAAATCCG
>CAZISK010000467.1:0-6485 GCA_964541355.1 uncultured Candidatus Obscuribacterales bacterium | reverse complement strand
CAATTGGAGTAAATTCGGGAGCGTACTTGTCTAATTCTAGCTCCTTTGTCTTTGCTAAAACTTGATCCTTCGTCCAGAATCGAGCATCCAGCGCTGCGGATGTACAAAGAGGGATTTCCGACCTGCGTTTTTGAGCCTCAAGCAATGAATCATCTGGCTCCTTTCCCAGGATTTGTAGAAGCTCGCAAAATGAATGTGCTACTAGGTAGAGTTGGTCCAAGTCCGGACCTATCGCGGGAATGGAGGCAACCCACGGAGGATCCATCCTCATGTCCAAAACTATTATTTCGCCTCCTCCGCTAGTCCCGATGATAATGAGGCCTGGCGGAACCTCGTAGCGTAGGCCATTGATGCCGTCAATGACTTCGTCAACATTACCTAGTACAACGCAATAAGGATTGATTGGTATGCTAGCTTCAAAACCGTCGTACTGTAAGAGAAAGTCCAAATACTCTTTCGGGAGCCGATTCTTGGTTATGCGGTCAAGCTCTTTGATCCTGTCTGGGTTCATTGGTTTTTATTTCCAAACCATAGTGATTTTGCATGTTGGCGCGATTAAGGTAAGTGCGTGATACCAAATCTAGTATCTTGCGGATTGAGTGATGGTTTTCTAAAATCAAGCTGATTTTCGGCTCTGACCACTTGGTGTTCTTGTTCGTTGGCCCCTATGACTTGTTCACCAAGTTTGATTATGGTCGATCTCTAAGGGGCCAAATAGGGGCCAACGCCGCGTCTTTCCTACCCCAATAAGCGAATGCTAATGATCTCAAAAACACTATGCGACATGCCGTTGAAATATCCCGCCCTGTAGGACTCGAACCTACGACCTCTTGGTTCGAAGCCAAGCACTCTATCCAGCTGAGCTAAGGGCGCATAAGATTAGATCCTACCCGGGTTGACGGCCGGACGTCAATACGTTAAGCACTTGGCATTGTTAAATGAGCAGTCGGTGCACTCATACGGGTTCTGGTCGATTGGGCTTGAAGTCACGATGGTTGATTACAAGAGCGCTGATACCCGACCGGCTCCTTGATGGAGGCACTGGGTTACTGCGGGGTCAGATTTGAATTTGTCAGGCTCTGAGTTTGGAAGACGAGCAGCTCGCAGATGTTCTGCGTCGTCCGAAACGAGTTAGTCGATCCGACTCTAACCAATATGCGTCGTTTGGCTTGGGTATTCGCTGGTCATTTCGTTTCAGCTTTATCGAAGAAGTGCTTTGATCGAGAGCATCCTTGGATTTTGAATCGGCAATTGAGACTTGGTTACTCGGTATGGCCTTGTGTGGACACCTGCCAGAGACATTCAAATTTTATGAGATCGTCTTGACCACCGTTGCCTCACCTTTTTGCGGAAAAACTATATGGTCAACGAAAGATCGCACTTGGCTGATTATTACATGGGCAATTTTGACTCGCTACTCAGTCGGTACTTAATTGCGAGCTATACAGGTTACCGGCTACTGGGAGCAGCAAGAGAGTTGGTACTGCTTCAGTACAGCAGCGGACCTGAAGGCAAATAGCATTCCAGATTGCCGAATGACTCAGCGGTGAAAAAGTGGGAGTTGCTTACCATTCTCCCCTGCATCGCAAGCGCGGTCTTTAAAGCTAGATGATTGCAACCTGGAATCATTAGAATCATCGAGTCGGATTGAGTCCGTATCATAGCAATTGCGAATGTCAAAACCGCCGCTCCGTGCTCTGCGCTGATCCAGGCGGCGGGGCTGACTGAGATGTCCTGCAGATAGAAGTATCCAACCGGCTGGTCCTGGTGGAGTACTGCGAATGCCTTTGTTGTCGATCCTTCCAGCAAGTATTTGTGATCGATTTCACGTCCGGTTGCCCTGACCTTCTCATCTATGCCTGCGGCAACCGAGCTTGTTAAATCCTCCAATCGGTAACCGGGCCAATGTGTTTGTTGCAGTACGCTCCTTTGATGCAAGACCTTTCTGATTTCCTCTACGTCTGTTGGTAGGTGATCGAGCGAAACTTTATATGTAAGTATCTGATAGCCAGGCAGCATTCCAAGACGCAAATATTGAGCCATCGCGCGCATGTCAATTGATGCCCACACAAAATAATTTTTGGCACCGCTTTCGGTGGCAGCGTCCCAGACGGTGTCGATCAGTTTTTTTCCAATACCTTGACCCTGGCATTTCGGATCGACCCAGAAGCTGGTTAAGAACCACAGCCCATCACGAATGACGCCATTGCAAACGCCGACAACCTTCTCATCCTGTACGGCAACGAAAAAAATTCCGGTCCGCAGTATATGGCTGTATCCTCGCGTCCACTCGACTTTGTCGATTGTCTGCCCGACCATGGAGAAGCGCTGCCGCAAATCGTATAGCGAATCCACAAATACATCCACGGATGGAGTGACATCTTCTGTGGTGGCGGGTCTTATCGAAAAGGTCATGATATTCGGTCTCGGTCAGGGATAGTTGAACTCGAAGGTTGAGCATTCCGAGTTTCGTTTAGGGAAGAGAGTTTGGCAATGAATGATGTTTCAACCAAGCAGAGATCTTAGCTCGACACGCGAAACAAAACAAACCCCAGGAATCCTCGGTTAGTCAAAAATGCTACGATAATCTATTGCGGCTTTGCGGGCATCTGAGTTGTTTAACAGTAAGCTTGGCAAATTTTTCCTCATCTTCTGCGTTGGTGCTGTGAGTCTTTTGACGAGCGCCTGTCAGTCTAGTGTCACGCCGGAACGCGCCTGGGAAGGATACATCGACAGGGCTCGCGCTCGGGTGGCGGAAGCGAAGTGGAAGGATGCGCAGGTATTGGTCGAGCAAGCGCTTGAAGAAGCGGCTAGATGCTCCAAAAGTGAGGAGAAGCGCCTTGAGACATTGCAAGTACAGGCTGATGTCTACAGGAGTTTGAAGCAGTGGAATTCAGCTGTGGAAGTGAGTAAGGAGTTACGTGAGCTGTCTTCGAAAATTCATGGCGAGCGCAGCAAGCAGTCAGCCGATGCGCTCTGCCGGTTGTCCGACAATTTAATGTCAGCCGGTCAGTCGGTGAAGGCGCGAGATTTGCTGGAAAAGTCAATAAAGGTGATCGAGGATAAGTATGGAAAAAACGACATCTATCTCGTCAGGCCCCTTCGCATGTTGGGAGAGCTGCTCTTAGACACTGACTACTCATTGTTTGCAGTACCGCATCTCGAAAGATCCCTTGCGATACAAAAGGCGTCGCTTGGAGGTGATAGCGAGGCAACGGTAGAAACCTTGGTAATTCTCGGAAGAACCTACCTCTACCTCGGTCGGTGGAGTGAAGCTAGAACAACGCTGTTGGAAGCGAAGTCGCTTGCAGAGAAAACTCACAGTCCATGGATCGGAGATGTTCTAATAACGCTTGGCGATTACAGATCCAAGGTGTGGGACCAAAACGGTGCGTTCGAATATTACATGCAAGCCTTGGCTCAGAAGCCACGTACTAAAGATCAACGATACTACTTGCGATTGCAGCTGGCTGAGCAATTTGTCGATCGAAAGGATTACGAAAAGGCGAAAGAGTATCTCAACCAAGTGGTTAAATCGCACAATAGTGATCCCAACGTTGGTATGAAATACATGGACAAGGTGTATCAATTGTTGGCTATTTGCGCAGAACGGCAGGAAGAATATTCAAAGGCCGTCCTCTACCTGGAGGCAGCGATCAAGTTTAGAAAAGCCGGAAAAGACTATATGGTTGACGACACCGTAATGTTTCTCTATTGGCAGCTGGCTGAAGTTTACAAGAAGAATGGCGAGCACTACAAGGAGGCACGAGCGCTCGAGAATGCCTGCGAGTTGATGTTAGAAAGCTTGCAAAATGATAGGGACATGAGACGCGGCAACATTCAAAAAGTCGTGTTTTCCTTGATGAATTACCATCACAGGCATAAGAATTATCAGTATTGCAGGAAATTTCTGTATCGATTGGACAAACTGGAAGCATCAAGAGCAGGACCAGGGCACGTGAAAATGAAAATCTACGTGCCATACCTCTATGGAAGGTACTACGAAAACTTCGGAATGCATCAGCAAGCCTTTCAGTATTATCTGCAGTGCCTAGAGCAGTGTCGTGCGATAAATGAAATGTACGGTATCTATGGTCCCGTGATGCAAAAACTTGCCGGCTATTACCGAGCTATGGGCAAAGTTGAAGAAGCCAAAAAGCTCGAAGAGGACTTCCGTATCTGGAACAATCTGAGTGCAAAGAAACATCTGGAAGATCGTGGCGAGGCGACCTCCCCGAAGTCAGGCAGGTAGTTCGTGTTGGAGCAGTATACGCGCGGTCTATCTTCTTCGGATGTCGTCGCGCCAAAATTCGTGAAGCCCTAGATATGGGTTACTGACTGGACGTTCCGGGATTACTTTGCCACGATTGTTCAGGATGTCGTCGCGAAAGAAGTCTCGAAGCCCTCGATAAGGGTTAGTGAAAGGAGAGTCCGGAACTTCGCCACGGTTTCACGAAGTCGTCGCGAAAGAAATCATGCAGCCCAGGAGTCTTAGATTCTTTGCTCTTATTATTCTCAGGTGCGAGTGGCCTTTCCGGAGGTTGAAAGAATGGAGAATCCTTATTGGCTGGTTCTTCTGCTGCAGTATCTGATTGCTGGACTTTGCAATGACATTCTTGCAACAAAATGGTGGAGAGTCCATTCTCTTCGTTGCGAGAGCGAGTGGCGTAATCAGAACGATCGGATGATTCATATATAAGACATTGAGTAAACCTCGGGGACAGATTAGACGAACTAAGAGGAACGCAACGATTTTGAATCGATTGCTCGGGATCTATCTAACAACCTTTGAATTTGAGGGTCGTTGCTCTGGGCTCGGATAGGCTAACTTCATTAGAGTCAAAGCTGTGAGACACCGTCGCATTGGGTAGTAGTCTATCAAACGGATCTTCGATGTCGAGGGGCTTCACAACGCACATTCGAATAATACTGTTATCGCGGATATTCCTTGTAGGCACCAGATGAAGACCGCACTGCTGCAGTCGACAAAAAGAACGAGACCAGGCATATACCTGGTCTCGCGAGGCGTGGAGGAAAGAACGATGCCTCGAGTTAAGATCGCAATTTGGGGTTAAACCTGGTTAGGTGCTGTCGAAGCCGACGGCTTGTCACCACCGAATTGAGCACGGCCGCCGAAGTGATGGAATCGCTTGCCGCCGCGAAAATGCTTGCCGCCATGACCGCCCATTCCGCGCTTCAACGAGAAGCTGCGAATCTTGGCTTTCTGATCGTCTGTCAGTACAGCCATTCGATCGGCCATGAAGCTGATCTTGGTGTTGGACAGCTCAGCGCGAATCTCATTGATCTTCGTCTGCAGTGTCAGAAGCTGGCTCTTTGATACACCTGGCTTAGTCAGGTCATCACGAAGCTCACGATGAAGCTTCATCAACTCAGCCTTTTTCGGTTCCGTAGAGTTGGCGAGCTCAATCTTGAGAGAATTCATTTTCTCGAGTTGTACATCAGTCAGCCCCAGCGCTTGTACGAAACCGCCGCGTTTTCCGCCTTTACAGCCACCAGGTCCACAGTCCTTACCGAACGACTTCGCCTGCTGGACGCTGCCGGTATCGACTGTAGTGGCGGAGTCCGCCGCATTGGCTGCTGTGAAACTCAGTCCTGCGGCTGAAAGAGCGATTGCTGCAAACATTGCTAGCTTGGTGTTGGTCATCTCGAATCTCCTTTGTAAGATGATTTTTTTTTGTACGTTAAACAGGGCCTGCTTTGTGCAAGCTCTCTTGCCACCGTTGTCCGAGTTTGGCCTTTGCCGGGAACTAGATTGTGGGTGCCTTGAACTAGATTGTGTTATTCGATTGTCGAATTAAAAGATGCGATCTAAAAACCTGGAGATGAATCCGCGGTTGTTGCAGTTGTTATAGCCATTGTTGTAATTGCTATTCCAATGAGAGTTGCTGTATACCGGCTGACCGATCCAGCGAGTGCTCGCTCGATTTATGAATCGAGTCAACGAGCTACCGTTGTTGTAGTTATAGCCGCTATTGTTGTTGTTGTTACCATAATTGGCATAAAACGATTGCGCTTGC
Source organism: uncultured Candidatus Obscuribacterales bacterium (assembly GCA_964541355.1). Classification (GTDB taxonomy): domain Bacteria; phylum Cyanobacteriota; class Vampirovibrionia; order Obscuribacterales; family Obscuribacteraceae; genus JADYXR01. Next base: position 447 of record CAZISK010000467.1, on the reverse strand, counting down.
GCAGGGGATGCGAGGGCTCCAGCTAAAAGCAAGGAACCCGCGATCAGCGTTGCGTTGATCTTTTTCATAGTCAGGGTCCTCATGAATTTCCACCTTCGATTTTGTGGTTCTACTTACATAAACGTAATTTCGGAGCAAAAAGTTCAATTTGAAAAATTAACTGCGGTTAATGTAAGCTTGGAACACCTCAGCTCAGCCTATATAGTGGATGGAATAGTTTGTCGAGCTGATTATTGCCACCACTGATAGATTGATTGACGTAAGGAAGTGAAAATTGATTCCAGCCGAGTTACAACAGAGCCCTGGGTTTTTGTTAAACCAGAGCGCACGACTGATTTCTCGCCGTCTCACTGAGGCTCTAGAGCCATTAGGGCTTACATTGCAGAACTTTGGATTGCTTAGAGTTATATCGCTCCAGGGTCCTCTAACACAGAATCAAGTCGCTGA
>CAZISK010000466.1:0-6491 GCA_964541355.1 uncultured Candidatus Obscuribacterales bacterium | reverse complement strand
CGTATGCCAACCAATTGGTTAGCCACGCTTTGCATCATGGGAATTGCTATCTATGCGGGTGTGCTTTCCGGCTCGCCGCCGCTTGTTCAAAGGCTGCTTTTCTTGATTGGTCAATCAGTTGTATTTCTTACGCCGTTAACTCGACTCTACATAGCGTCCCAAAACGTGCAACGCGATAATGATCCGGAATACGTGTACAGGAACGTACTATGGTTAGTCACGGTACCGTCAATATTCGCCTGGATGTGCCTTTCAGCCTGGTGTCTATTCGGTGCCGCGGACAGCCAATCGACGCTCAACTATCCACTCTAAACACTTTTCCACGACCGTCTCTAGCGTTGGCGATCACATCGCGGATTAAAGCGGAGTTGAGCCGTGTGCCGCATTATGGTTCGTCACCATCCATTCGACGCTATAGCTCTTTAAACCTTTTCGGCAACCTGTTTCGCCGGTTCTGCCAGCGGCTTCATGGTCGGGAAGGCGATGACGTCGCGTATAGAGGCGGAGTTGGTCAGGTACATGACCAGACGGTCGATGCCGATACCGATGCCCATCGTGGGCGGCATGCCGTATTCCATCGCGAGGATGAAATCGAGATCCAGAGGCATGGCTTCTTCGTTGCCGGCGGCTTTTTTACGGGCCTGGTCTTCGAGTCTAGCACGTTGATCGAGGGGATCGGAAAGTTCGCTGTATCCGTTGGCGAGCTCTCGTCCAAACACAAACAACTCGAATCGTTCAACCTCTCCAGGGTTCGTACGATGCGCTTTCGTGAGCGGAGAGATCTCGACTGGATAGTCGATGATAAATGTGGGTTGAATCAGAGTCGACTCGACTTTGGTTTCAAATATGGTGTTAATCACTTCGCCGCGTGATTCTTCTTTTTCTAGAGGAACACCGAGTGTGGTGGCAATTTTTTTCATCTCGTCGAAGGTCTTTGCGCTTTCCACGTCGACCCCTGTAACCTCTTTGATTGCGTCGGTCATCCGAACCCGGCGCCACGGGCGAGCCAGACTGAGCTGTTGCCCCTGGTACTCGAGATTGTCGGTACTGCAGACTTTCGTTGCGCAGTCGACGATCATCTCCTCGGTGAAGTCCATTAAGTCGTTGTAGTCGCCGTAGGCACAATACATTTCCAACATGGTGAACTCGGGGTTATGCCGCGTACTGATTCCTTCATTACGGAATATCCGACCAATTTCGTAGACTCGCTCAAAACCGCCCACAATGAGCCTCTTCAGGTGCAGCTCCGTGGCGATGCGAAGATAGAGATCGATATCGAGAGTATTGTGGTGCGTGACGAACGGGCGCGCATCGGCACCGCCGGCCTCGACCTGCAGGGTCGGCGTTTCGATCTCGAGAAATTCTCTGTCGTCGAGGAACTGGCGAAGCGCTCTTACTGCCAGGCTGCGCTTGCGCAACGTGTCTCGAACGGAGGAGTTCATTATCATATCTACATAGCGATGACGATAGCGCGCCTCCACATCGGTGAACCCTTCCCAGCTGTCGGGCAGCGGCTGCAGCGATTTGCACAGAAGCTCGAAGTCGGTCACGCGAATGGAAAGCTCGCCCGCTTTTGTTCTTCTGATAGTTCCCGTAACGCCCAGGTAGTCGCCTTTGTCGAGAAGCTTGCGCATGTCGAGTTTTTCTGGTGAGAGACTTTCCTTGTGGCAAAAGAGCTGAATCTTTCCGGTTTCATCATATAAATCGACGAACATCCAGCTATTGCGCTCCTTCAAAACCTTTCCACAGACCCGCACAACGTCCTGAGTTTCCGTCTCTGGAGCGAGATCTTCGTAGAGCTTTTGCAAATCCTCAGCCTTATGGGTTCTTTCGAACCGATAAGGATAAGGTTTAACCCCAAGCGCCTGCAAATCTTCAAGCTTGCGTAATCTCTCGGCCCTTAGCCGCCCGCCTTCCACTTCCAAACTTGTCACGCAATAACCTCCCGCGAACACTTGGGACTATACAAAGATCTACGGGGCTGACTATAGCGCACACTACGGCATATTACCTAATGGTTATTACTCCTCGTTTAATAAAGTTTTGCCAAGGCACAACTGGAGACTAGTGCAATCGCGATTAAGTCACGCGAGAGCCCCGAGCATTTCCGTATGCGAGGTCTCAAGCACCACGAAAATCGAAGCTGATGGCGAGGCTATTGTAAAATAGAGGCATGAACGAAAAGACGATCCGGAAAGCACCTTTGTGGATGATCGGGCTGGCAGTATGCCTGATGGCTGCTGTAGCGGGGCTTTACGCTTCAGATTGGCAGAACCTACAAGATTCGCGCGCCTGGAAGAATTGGCAGAACTGGTGGCGGAAGGACAAGAACAAGAGCCAGTACAAATCCGCGTACCAACGGCGAGTCGACCAAGGGCGCCAGGGTGAGCGATGGTCTTGCGATGAAGATTTCATTAGTCCCGAGCAGATGCAACGATTTGGACCATGCTCGCGGGCTCAGGCCTCCCTATACCAGCGTGGGAAAACAATGACAGGAAGGCAACAGAAAGGGGAATGATCTCGAACAACTCGCCAAAACCTGGCGACACTCGTTGATCTAGCATGATTTCAAATAACACAAAGCGGCTCGTCTTGATAGTTTGCGGTTCTACGATCGCTGGCTTCTGCTGGGAGCCTCTTGGCTATTACTGCCTTCTGTTATTTCTATTCTCATTCACGCCAGGCGGTCTATTTCTCTGGCTGGGTGTAGTTGCCTTCCTCACGCGCCCATTCAACAAGAATCGCCTGGTTAAGAGCCTTGAATGATGCACCATATACAGTATCAACTCTGAGATAAAAGGCAATTGTGGCTTGCGCTCTAGATTCTCCGTCTGGACGAGAGTGGATGGACTGTTGCATCGATATGGAATTCGTTTTCATACGATGCTCGCAAGGTCCTCAAACAATCGCTCCGCGGCCGTCATCAAAATGCAGTCCACTGCGAATTCCTACAATATGCGGCACCAGGAGTGGTTTCTCATAACACTCTTGTCACATCTGTTAGACTTTCGCATCAGTCGTGGTCATCAATGTCCGCGCAATTCAGTATGACGGCTCCGGAAACAGCACCATCGCCGGTGGCGATCTACTGTCGCGAGAACTAAACTTGTTTACAGGACAGGGAACCACCAATGTATCCGTCAATGAATTGACCGGTGTCGTCAACTCGAGTGGGCACCATAGTGCTTAACGATAATTCTGTTGTCGAAACTGCAGGTAACGGAGGAGAAGGTTTCTATCGTCGTCGGACCTGAACCAAACCAAGTAAGCCTCTAAATCCCTCACCGCCCTTGGTCCCACCAGCCACGCTCGATGTCAACAATACAGAGAAAGGGCTTGATCGTATTGGAGCGTCTCCAGGAGTTTCCTCAAGATCTACCGGACAGACAACATCTTGCGATGCACCGTTAGCGATATCGGGAAGATATAGCCAAGTCGTCAAGTTCGTTTTATCCCAAATTGGCAAAAGCCACAAACTCGGCAACTTTACGACTTCACATAATCGCTGAATTAATGAAGTTTTGCCAAGGAACTTACAACTACCGGGAGATGCCATTCACTACTAAAGGGAGCGGGAATCCGCCTGTGCCCATGAAAGTCGAGTGTATGGCGATCTTTCGAGCTGAAAAAAACTGCTTGAAATGATTGCAAGACTTTGCGGCTGAAACGCGCTTCAGGAGCTAAATTCATTGCCGATGTTATACTTTACTTTTGATGTGATTTAGAGGCAAATTCGGGTGTCCCGACAGTTGTCGCGATAGGAGTTTCAAAACGTGAGCCAACCATCAGGTAGCAGTGGAGAGCGCATTGTAGAGGTCGAACTCAGAGATGAGATGCGTAAGTCGTTCATCGACTACGCCATGTCGGTCATCGTCAGCCGAGCCATCCCAGATGTCAGAGACGGGCTGAAGCCGGTGCATCGCCGCATTATATACGGCATGTATGAGCTTGGTCTGGAGCCCAATCAACGATACCGCAAAGCGGCAACCACGGTCGGCGATGTGATGGGTAAATACCACCCCCACGGCGACTCCGCCATTTACGAAGCGCTTGTGCGCCTGGCACAGAAAGAGGCAAGTCGCTATGTGCTGGTCGACGGACACGGCAATTTCGGCGACCTCGACAATCCTCCGGCTGCCATGCGGTACACGGAAGCTAAGCTGGCACCGCTTTCGATGGAACTGCTCAACGATATCGATGCAGAGACGGTCGACACCAGGCCCAACTTCGATGAAAGCCGCCGTGAGCCGGCGGTCTTGCCTTCGAGAGTTCCTGCACTCCTGCTCAACGGTTCGGCTGGAATCGCTGTCGGTATGGCTACGAATATCCCTCCCCACAACCTGAGCGAAGTTATCGACGGCTGTATCGCCCTTGTCGACGATCCCTCACTCACATCTCTTGATCTGATGAAATGGGTGCAAGGTCCTGATTTCCCCTCCGGCGGTTTGATCATGGGAACCGACGGTATCATTGAAGCATATACGACCGGCCGCGGCTCCATTCCGCAGCGAGGTGTAGCCACGATTGAGCAGCTCACCGGTCAGAGCGGCAGGCAGTCACGCATGGCGATCATCGTGACATCACTGCCCTACATGGTCGGACCTGAAGCCTTCACCAAGAGAGTTGCAGAACTGGTCAGATCCGATCGATTGACAGGCATCAGCGATGTCAATGACGAGACAGACCGCTCTGGCCTCAGAGTGGTCATCGAGCTGAAGCGCGACGCGCACCCGGAGGTTGTTCTCAACAATCTCTACAAACATACGCAGCTCCAACAGTCCTTCCCTGTCAACACACTTGCGCTGGTTCCGGATCCTGCAAAACCCGGCACTAACGGACAACCTATGACGCTAGAGCTGCGGGCGCTATTGCAGCAATTCATCAATCACCGTGTCGATGTCATCACACGCCGGACCAGATACTTCCTGCGCAAAGACCAGGAAAAAGCCCACATCTTAGAAGGCTATCTCAAGGCTTTAGACAAGATAGACGAAGTCATCAAAATCATCCGCGGAGCACAATCCACGGCGGAAGCCAGAGACGGATTGATGACCAAGTTCGCGCTCGACGAAGTGCAAGCCAACGCTATTCTCGAGATGCAACTGCGGCGGCTGACAGGATTAGAAAGAGAGAAGATTCAGGGCGACTACGACCAACTACAAAAGAATATCGCCGAATACAAGCGCATCCTGGAAAGCAAGAAGCTTGTCGACGATATCATCAAGAAAGAGTTGGGTGAAATTCGAGACAAGTTCGGCGACGCTCGCCGTACCCAGATCGTCGCTGGTGCATCAGACACGGAAATCTCGGCCAAGGACCTCACACCCAACGAGCCGATGGCTGTATTCATCACCAACCAGAATTACATCAAGCGTATCTCTCTTGGTACCTTCAAGCGCCAACGCCGTAATACTCGAGGCGTAACCGGTATGAAGACCCGCGAAGAGGACGAGCTCCAACACTTCTTCGTGGCAAGCATGCACGACAGGCTGCTTGTGTTCACCAACAAAGGTCAAGTCTATCCGCTCGAAGTTATGAACCTTCCTGAAGGTGGAAGAACCGCACGCGGATTGGCACTGGTCAACCTGGTACAGATCAGCCAGGACGAATCGGTGACAGCGGTTATACCGGTGTCGGAATTCAAGGATGACGAGTTCTTGATAATGCTCACCCACAACGCGTTCATCAAGAAAGTGCCGATGTCGGAGTTCAGCAATATCCGACGGAGCGGTATCATCGCCATCAGCCTCAGCGAGGGAGACGAGCTTGGTTGGGTCCGTCAGTCCGGCGGCAAGTCGGACGTCATCATCGGGACCAGCAACGGCATGTGCATACGCTACAGCGAAGACGATCTGCGTCCAATGGGTCGCACCGCTCGCGGTGTCAGAGCGATCACACTGCGCGTAAGCGATGCGATCGTCGGATGCGACGCTATCGAACCCAAAGAAAGCAGTTATGTCCTCGTCGTAACCAACGACGGCTACGGCAAGCGAGTCAAGCTTGACGAATTCCGTCAACAAGGCCGGGGCGGAGTCGGTATCATAGGTACGAAGTTCAAGACGGCCAAGTCGAGACTCGCCTGCTTGAGCATTATCGAACCCGAAGATCAAATCGTGATTGCCACTGCCAACGGTATCGTCGTAAGACAGCAAGGCAGCGAAATCAGTGCGCAAGGCAGAATGGCGACCGGCGTACGCTTGCAACAGCTAGCCTTGGATGACGAAGTTGTATCCGTTAGCCCAATCGTCGAGCCGACCGAATCTGACCTCGAAGGCGGGGACGAAACCTCCGGAGAGCAGCCCGCTGTAGAATCGGAATAGCCCCTGCTCAACCGAGTTGCAGGTGCGAACGGCTCTTCCAACGGTCAGGTGGTCTTTTATCTGAATCTAGTAAGCTCGAGAATGAGACAATCTCCACTTAGTTTTTCGCAGCCTCGATGCATCCAAGTGCGTCGACATGCCAGGGATTCTCAATTCGCACCTCCGCATGCT
>CAZISK010000465.1:0-6518 GCA_964541355.1 uncultured Candidatus Obscuribacterales bacterium | reverse complement strand
CTATACAAAACCTTCCCGGCAAAGATGATTTTACTCAGTCGACCCGCCAGGTAATTGAAAATCTTTCCGACGTCAACATGAGGGTGAAATCGGGCGCGCACGTTGTTTGGCAGTCATGGGCGGACATGTCGAAGCTCAACGTCGGCAAAGGAAGCCGCGAAGCGATCAAGCCGCTGATTGATGTCGCACAATTCTACGTCAGGCATCCGCGTTTGCACAGCGACATAAAAACTGCAATTTTCGGTGTCTTCAGGTGTGCTGCCGCGGCTATGCAGAAGTATTCCGACTACAAGAAGGAGCACGGCTTGATCGACTTCGTAGATCAAGAGTTGCTTACTCTTAATTTGTTGAACAAAGCCGAGGTTAGGGATGTACTGAAGAACAAATTCCATTTGCTTCTGGTCGACGAATTTCAGGATACAAGTCCAATTCAATTAGCGATTTTTTTGGAGTTGGCAAAGCTTTGTCGCTCTTCGGTCTGGGTTGGCGATGAAAAACAGTCCATATACGGCTTCCGTGGCTCAGATCCCGAGCTCATGAGACATGCGGTCGATTACCTGGTTGGTGTCACCGGCGGCAGCAAGGACGTGTTGAAAACCTCTTATCGATCGCGTCCATCTCTGGTCGGTTTTACCAATGCGCTGTTTTCCCAATGTTGTCAGATAAAGAACATAACCACCTCCAGCGCCGTGATTCAACATTGGGACAGAGAAGAGCATCCCGATCAGGGTAATGCGTTGCATGTATGGTGGCTCAAAGGCAGGAAACAGGAGCAGGCTTTGAGCAGCCTCGCCGGCGGTATCAGCTCAGTCCTTGCCAATCCGGACAAGTGGAGCGTGGTCGATAAGAATACAAAGGAGCTGCGCCCTGTAAAGGGATCCGACATAGCCGTCTTATGCAGAACCAACGCCACTCGACTGAAGGCGGCGCGAGCATTTGTATCACAGGGTCTGACAGTAGCAACTGAGCGTGATGCTTTGCTTGATACTCCGGAGTGTGTTCTAGTCTGCGCAGCGCTGAGAGTAATTGTCGACGATAGCGACACTCTGGCAATCGCCGAGATTGCGAATTTATTGTCACCCGAGGATGGTGGCTGGCTCGATTCGTTGCTTGAGCTCAACGGCTCTGTTTGGCTCGAGAACTGGCTCGCGCCGGAGTCTTTCGAGTCGAAAGGACTGAGTTACTTGAAGGAGACTCTAAAATGTTTGGCGGCTTTGTCCGAGGTCAGACCCGGTCTTGTCGATAGGACACCGCTGGAGGTGCTGGAAAGCGCCATCAATTGTAGTGGCGTAATGGAGAGCATTCTTTCCTGGGGCCACGTCAGGCAGCGGCTGGCCAACATCGATAGCCTGAGGGGGATTGCTCGGACATATGAAGATCTGTGTAGTTCCGCGCGACTTCCCGCGACTGCAGCGGGTCTGATCGTTCACCTTCATAAATTCGTCACCGGTGGTGGCAGCCAGCCGGCCAATCCTGACGAAAATGGTGTTCACATATTGACGTACCATAAGTCAAAGGGTCTGGAATGGCCAATGGTAATCCTTTTCGATCTCGACAAAACAGTGCCTGGCGATCCATTTGGCGTGAAGGTTGATACGTCCGGATCGAAATCCGATCCGATGAAGCCACTATCGGGTAGAACGATTCGATACTGGCCCTGGCCGTTCGGGCAACAGAAAAGCAAGATCTCGCTGAAAGATAGAGCCGACAGAACTCCTCAAGGACGTGCTGCCGCAAAGATGGCATTGTCAGAGAATGTGCGATTGCTATATGTGGGCATGACGAGAGCCAGGGATTATCTAGTTTTCGCCTGCCGCTTCGGAACTGGTTGGTTGAAGTGTTTGACGGATGAGCAGTTTGATCAACCGATACTTACCTTATCCGATCAGCAAATCTCCTATATGGCAAATTTGATCGATGGGGTGAAGGATTCCAATGCGCAGTTTTCCCCCATGGATGAGCCGAAGCATCTTGAGCCGTCATCTGATCCTTCGGCGCCTGTCTTCCGCTCTAGCATTATTGAGTTGCCGTCGCCGCTTGCATATCCGCCGTACTATCTCAATCCCAGCAGTGCAGGTCAGTCCGATTTGTCGGTGCTGATTAATGGCTCTGCCAAGACTCATGTTATTGGTGAAAGATTCCTACTCACCGGTATTCCCGACATGCGGATTCTTGGCGACTGTGTTCACGCCTATCTCTGTCTTGACACCTTATTCAATACCGAGGAAAACAGGCTGCAGCAGGCATCACAGGTGGTGAAGGCGTACGGAGTGACTTGGATATCGGAATCAGCACTGCCTGTAATGGCAGACCGATTGCTTCAATTTCTACTTACCCGTTACCCGGATGCACAAATTCGGACGGAAATGCCGGTATCCGGCAGGCTGGGGAGACGTCGTGTCAGAGGAACTATCGATCTGTTGGCTGAGACCGCCAGCGGTTTGATCATTGTGGATCATAAAACCTTTCCCGGGCGTTTCGAAGAATGGGTCTCGCGCGCGGTGTCATATGCACCTCAACTTGCGCTCTACAGACACGTTGTCGAACAAGCCACCGGCAAGCCTCTCCTCGCCCAATTCGTGCATATGCCAGTAGTTGGAGCAATGATCGAGCTCGATTGTCGCGTCTCCCTCGAGCGACTTGCAGTCGTCGACTAACTACCCTGATATCTTGGCGCGCTTCAATTCTCTCGTTCCAGCGCCGTGGACCTCGATGATGTGGACACAGAAGAGATTGCCGTCGGCGAAGACGAGCTCGATGTCGCCATTGGCTTCTATATACACGGACTCGAGCGTCTCGTTTGCGTCAGTCATAAACGATTCCGCCAAAAGTTTTTTTTGCAATTGATAGGGTTCGCTTGCAGGATCAATCAGTCTACCAACGATGATATGCCGGATGGTCAGGCTTTACCGCAACGAATGAGCTTTCGCATGTGGCGCACACTTTGTCGCCGGCGATAAGCTCACCATGCACGGTGGCGCGATCCGCTTTCGAATCGACTACATGAGCGACTAGTTTAATCGTTCCATCGACTGGTGTAGGACGTAGATACTTAATCGAATGTTGGGCCGTCACGGTGCATGGTGGATGGTCGAGACCATTTGTCTGCATGAGATGCCATGACGCCGTCCAGTTGGAGTGGCAGTCCAATAAACAAGCGATCAAGCCACCATAGAGCATTCCAGGCATCGCCTGGTACTTCTCGGTCGGTTCCCAATAAGCTACGAGCTTACCATCCTCAGGAAAACTCCTGATGTGGAGACCCTCTTCATTGGCTGGTCCACATCCAAAGCAGATGCTTTTGTCCGCATACTTTTCCTGCAAGCTCAGTTCAGTCGTAGTCATAGTCATCGTCAGTCCTTCGTATGAGTCGTGCCGGTGGGATGAGATCCTCAGCAACAATCTAAGACGGACTCTCCTGACTGCCGACACTAGTCATCTTAAAGACTAGCACGATAACTGACGTACTATTTGACCAATCCTTTTTGTTTTTTTACTGTCGATGCGATGTTTTTGACTGCTTGCTGCCGATCGGCTGTCAGTACCATCAAAGCCGCCGCCGTGCAGAAAGTTCTGCTGGTTATGCAATGCTGTCCCATCCAACTTCCATCGGAAAGTTGGACGTGATTGAGGTTGGAAGTAATCTTCTTGTCCCAGCTATCCCATTCCTTGCTTTTGCTTGCCAAAAGCGTGTCGCTGATCTGCATGTAGCTGAGAAATTCTTCACCACCATTGCAACCGAATCCCTGAACAAACCCTTTATCCGCCAACTTTGGCACGACTGAATCAACAGCCTGTTGCTGAGCGACTTTTACGTCCTCAATGCGACGCAGATTAGCTTCAGCATCTTTGCGCTTAGCACTGGTTGCAGATTTGTCTCTTAGCACACTGCTGAAAAAACTCTGGTCCAAATTGTAGTTGTCGCCCGAGCTCTTCAGTGCGCCAAGAGTTGCACCGGCGGAGTACAGCGGAACGCCTGCTCCACCTGCTCCAGAGAATGATTTAGTGTTTGGATTGAATTGTTGACGAACGCTGTTTTCAGCCAAGGTGAGCTTTTGTTGATCAACTCTGACGCCGACACCTTTCGCCTTGTTTAACCCCTGCATCGCGAGGGACTTGGAATGAATCGGTGCCCAGCCGTCGCTCGCCCACGACCCATCGTTCGTTTGATTCTTCTCGATCTTATATATAACCTTGTCCAATGCTGCCGCAACCCGGTTATTGCCTTCTACCGACGGCATCTTCCCTTTTACGTCCGGAAGAAATACTGACGCAAGAAAAGTATCAACGAATTGTCCGAGCTTCGTCTGCACTCTAGTTCCTTTGACAGATGTAATGTACAACGAGTTCTGGTCTGCTTTTTCGATGCTGGAGCAGACATAGAGGGCGGCTTTCGCTACATTCGCAGAATACTGACCGGCGTTGGGGAGATTGCCCGCTCGAATAAGTGCCATGGCTGCCATACAAGTGTCTGCGACATTTGGGATGTCGCCATTCTCATAGCCACGCGATCTCATGCTTGGTGACTCTTCCCCTTGATTCCAGCTGCCATCTTTGTTTTGCTGACTCACCAGATAGGCCAGCCCTTTTTTCACGCTGGGACCGATCTCTTTGTGTTGAGCTGTCACTTGTGACGTGGTCTGGTCGGCAAGTGCATCGCCCGATAGTAATAACAAACTGTTGCTTGTGATGATTGTGGCGGCTAAAGCGATTGATAAGGACTTGTTCATAAGCACCTCGTGAGGAGTCTATTTTTCCGACTATAAATCGCATTATGCGAAAAACAGATTGGCGAAACATCAGGGGGAATACTAGTCTCGTCATGTGGTAACTGGTGTCTTTCAGTCCTGGCCTACTTCTCGGCGGCACGATCGTTGTTTGACTGCGGAGTTCCACAACGCGTAATCGCAAGGACGGCTAAAACGAATGACTGATTTCTCTGGATAACAGGCTGGTCCGAATTTAGTAGCTTGCGTATCGCGGAAAGGAATATTTGAATCGCGGCGACTGTTCGAGCAGCTGCTGGTCCGCGTGCAGCGGGTCAAGCTGCTGCCATGGAAGGCCACTATGAGACAAGATGTATAAATTAGATATTCAATTGTGCTGCATTGAATATGGTGCGCTCACAAGTGTGGCTAAATCTGATTAAGGCTGAAAGAAATGGCGGAATTCTTGGCAATTATGTGTCAAGATATGGTGACAGTTTGTTCAAGCTAATTATAACTACCGCTTCTGAAGTGACTCCTTGTGGTCGGTCGCTTTGGCAGAACTCTTATTCTTCATCGTCCTGACTGCTGGAGCGCCGAAAATGCTGCAAAAAAATAGAGAGATCAGATACTTGATCGCCTTGATTACGGTCGTTTCATTGCTGAGTGTCTCGTCTGGCTTTGCCTATCCTTCAGGAGACGTGCTCTCTGCTGGTGAGACGCATGATTCAACCTACGTGATGTCGGTGAAGGATGCCAGCAGCGGCAGTAACGACGCCGTAACCGAGCTCTATAATGCCGACGCGACTACAAAGACTCCTCTCGACGATCAGAAGAATGGGCTCGTTCAATCTGTTGATTCTCCTGACGGTATCGCGCCCGTCAATAATGACAGCGGGGTGCCGATTGTCGAAGGTCAATCTGACCTGTCTGAGCACCTCCCCGGCTCTAGTCCTTCACCGGCTGAACAGACCGACCCTGTAGACGGTCGACCGGTTGCGATGCTTCCTCCTGCGGAGAGCGGCGTTGTTATCGAAGGCGATGTGCTCGTAGTCGATAACGACCTATGTAAATCGCAAAGCCAGTCAAAAGACGAATCGCGGAAGACATCGTCCTGGACGGATGTGCGTGCCGAAGCGGGGAAGACAATCATAACCGCGGGCGCTCGCTTTCCGATTGTGCTTATCACGTCTCATACAAGCAGGACCGGGAAGGTTGGCGATCGGGTCGAAGCACGTCTGAAAGCAGAGATCAGCATTGGGGATAAGCTGATTGCCAGGAAGAACTCTCAAGTAATCGGACACATCTCCAGCGCTCACAAAGCTCGTCGAATCTTAATCGCGCAATTGGTGCCGAAAAGATGGATGCGTGCCAACGGCGCAATTGGCCTATGCTTCGATGAGATTGTCAATCACGAAGGGCAGCACATTCCCCTGATTGGAGCACCAGCGCGGATGGCGCGCATCATCGACAACAAAGCTGAAGGAAGAGTTTTGGGCATCAACCACAACGGCGAGATTGCAGCACCGCTATCTACTCAATTGAAAAATCAGGGAGTTCAACTGGCTTTGCGCGGTGCGGCTGGCGCTGGCGGCGTGTTCAGTATGGGAGCGGTGCCGATTATATTCGGACTGATTGGTGCAATTCAGCCCTCATTTGCCTTCTTGCATCCGGTCGGGCAGAATGTGCCGCACCGTAGACTAAAAGGTTTTGGAATGGGCTTCTTGTCTGGATTGCCGGGCGGTTTCCTGGTTGCCGACTATATTCTCAAGGGCGTGGAAGCACAGGTTAAGCCGGGCGATGAGTTTCTGG
>CAZISK010000464.1:0-6524 GCA_964541355.1 uncultured Candidatus Obscuribacterales bacterium | reverse complement strand
AATCAGTACAATCAGACCGGTGCCGGTGGTGGTGGCGCATCTGGTGGTTCGAAGCCTACTCCGGTCCTGGCCAATTCATCGGTGCGCGTGATTGCTACCGGCTTCCATGCCCCTTCCGGTCTTACTTTTGATAGTCAGGGCAATCTTTATGTCGCCAACTTCAACAGTAACTCGGTCGATCGAATTAGTCGTGACGGCACTCGTAGCACATTTGCCAGTGGTGGACATTTGAAAGGTCCTATAGGTCTCGCCGCTGACGAAAGCGGCAACCTTTATGTGGCTAACTATTCCGGAGGTACGGTTGCCAGAATCACCCCGGCTGGAATTTCGACAATAATCGCCACCGACTTCAAAAAGCCTTATTACTTGACGCTGGACAAAGGTGGCAATTTGTTCGTAAGCCAGCAGGAAGACAATTCGATCATTCGCATTTCCCTTCCTCAATCTTTGACGACACAACGTCCTACGCCGGCTACTCCGTAACAGACAACGTTCTAGTCCTATTCGCCTACGCGGATTCGATATCCGACCTTGAAGACATTCTCAATCAAGGATTCCTGTCCTTGCACATCAATCTTTTGCCGGAGGCGTTTGACGCATTGCCTGACTGTCTCCGGGCCGATGTCGCTCTCTGCCGTCCAGACGCGATCTATCAGTGCCGAAGAGCTGAATATCTGACCTCTGTGGCGCAACAGATGCTCGAGAAGAGCGAACTCGCGGTGCATTAGTTCTACGATTTTACCGTCGACCGTGACGGTGCGTTGCTTTGGATCGAGAGCGATGTTGCCGGCGACCAGGAGATCGGAATATGGCGTAACGCGGCGCAAGAGAGCGCGAATTCTAGCTGTCAACTCCTTCATATGAAATGGCTTGGTGAGATAGTCATCTGCGCCGGAGTCGAGCCCTTCTTCCTTGTGAGAAATGTCGTCGCGACCGGTCAACATCAAAATTGGAATACTTTTCTCTGCTGCACGAAGCCGCTTCAAAATCTGGATGCCTGTCGTGTCCGGCAATTCCCAGTCGAGCACGATTAAATCGTAATTGCGGGTGGAAATCAGCGCTTCCACCTGCTCGCCCGTTCCGGCTATCTCTACTTCGAACTGCTCTTGCGTCAGCCATTCGCCAATAAGCTCCGACAGTTGGTCATCATCGTCAACTATCAGGATCTTACTCATGCATCTATCCAATTCAACGGACGGCGCCGGGCTCGAGTTCCGCAGCTGTCATAGGTGTCCTGTTGCGGAATGACAGCTTTGTCTTTTCCGTCGACGCCAATTGAGAGACCAACCACTGGTGTCGTTGATGGTGGCAACTCAGAATAATAATCTGATTGTTGGGCGAGACTGTTTTGATGAGAAATCTCATCATATTTAGAAAACGCTCGTCATCAGCTTCGCTGAACGGTTCGTCTAGTACGATCGGCAAGGTCTGTCGTTTTGACAGGAATCGGGACAGAATGATGCGAGCTAGCCAGTTGACCTGCTCTCTGGTTCCGGTTGACAGTTTGGTGGCGATGTCCTGCGCGTTGAATTCGCGCTGATGTCCTTGCAATTTCAGCACTATTTGTAGAGATTGATCGAATTTGAGGCTCTCGATGTCCATGGCCAGCTGAGAGATCAGCTCTCGAGATTCATCGTTGAGTTTTTGGGACCAATCACCATAAGTTTCCGACGAAAGTTGCTGAATCACCTCTTTTGCCATGCTCAGTGCGAGTCTGGCTCGACGCGCGCAGTTGAGCTCATGATCAACGGTGGCAAGCTCTTCGACGATCTCGAGATAATGCTCGTCGTGATTGTTGACGGTGGCACGAAGTTGGAGGATCAACTGCTCTTTCTGTTTGCGCATCTCGGATTTGTCCGTTGTCGCTTGCGTTTGGCCCCAGGGAAGCAGGCTCTGCTTCTTTTCTTTCGGATCCGGTTCGGGCAGTCCCTCCAACTCCGGATGCTCGGTTGTGAGATTGCGAATTTTGTCCTCTAACACGCCTTTCTCGTACTCCAGGCTTTGCACCTGTTGAGTCAGATCGTCGAAGCCGGCCAGATCGTAGTCCAATCGGGCCATTTCGGCCAGGATTTTTTGACGAGAGGTGTTGACCTTGATCAGCTCCGCGATGGTCCCCTCGATATCTTCAATTTCTGCGAGATCGATGCCGGAGCGCGTCAACAATTCTTCGATCTGATTATCGATGTCCTGGATCTCAGTGATAAGAAATTCGAGCTGTTTGCGTCCCTGGGCAATGTCTTCGAACTGTTTTTCAAGATCCTCTCTGTCTTTGAAGCTTTGAGTGATGTCCTGCGACAGTTCCATGGCTTTTTGCGAAGTAATATCGTTGGGATCACGACCAGCCTTCTCGAAGTAGTAAGCCAGATCCGCTTCCACTTTCTTTATGCGAGCTTCTTCGTTGCTGAGCGTGCTGTCGAGACCTTGCTGCTCTTGCAGTACAGTCTGGTGAGACGAGGCGTCATTGATGTATCTGACCAGCTCATCCCTGGTGCCGGCTCCCGTTCTTTCTGCCATCTCTTGAAGTTTGGTTTCCAGACTGGCGATTTTTTGTTTTACGCCCTGCACCGCTTTTTTGCGTTTTTCACCTTCTTCGTTGGCGCTGTTGGCGTCGTCCTTCAAGTAGTACTGGTATCTAAAAATCATCGGTACGAAGATCATCGCAGCCAGTCCAGAGAGAATGGCGATGCCCAACAGGATCTGGTTGACGACCTCAGGAAAATCTTTGATTTCGTGTGTATAAAAAAGCGCAGCTATCATGCCGATCAAGAGAACAATGGCGCCTATCAACAAACCGACATTTTGACTGCGCTTGCTCTTCCTTCGTTCTTCGATGTCTTCGAGACTGAAGGCGATCTCTTGAAGTTTCTTTTGCTCCTCCTGGACCTGATCGTGGAACATGATCAGCAAAGACGAATAATTCTTCGCCTCATCGATCTCCTCTTTCGAGAGAGTTTTCAAAGTGTCTAAAGCCTGTCCGTGCTGTTTCGTAGAGGTCAGAAGCTTTTGCAAATGTCTTCCGGTCTGCTCTTGATGCTCGCGTTGAACCTCGACCAGTTGTTGTTGAAGCTTAAACAGATTGACTGCGAATGTAGAGATCAAGTTGACCTCTTCTTGACTGAACCCATCGAGACTTTGATAGCGCTCGGAGATTTCTCGAGAGAGTTCCTCATACTTTTCTTCCTGGGGCTGAAAATCCCTTTCCAGCTTATCGGCATCGCCTTGCCTGGAGGAGCGCCGGGTCCATAAATCTTGTAAGCCAGCCGATACGGTTCCGGTTATTGGTGAGGTTCGGTCCAGCTCGTTGAGTTGCTCTTCAAGCTGTTTTTTTTGCTCGACACGTTGGAGTGCGGCTTCCAGCTTTTGGTTGGCCTCTCGAAGCTGAATCCGATACATATCGAATTCCGAGACTATCAATGGATCAGTTGTAACTGCCGACTGTATCTGTCTTTCCAATCGACCTATTTCATCGAGCCAGTTCGCCACATCCATCCGTTCTTGCTCGATGGTTGTGAGCTTCTGGTGGATTTCGCTTTTGGTGTTCTCGAGTTCGGCGATTGCACCTTCAACGGACAGGCGCTTGTTGCCGGAGCCGGCGAAGGTGTAATTGTTGAGCGCGTCCTGGAGAGCATCGATAGCACCGGATGCGGTGCTAACCGGGCTGGACGTATCCGCCATCCCTCTGAAAACCGGTCCGATATCGTGTGTGCTTGCGGCGTGATGTGCGTCGAGGTGCCGCTGTCCCAATAAGCAAGTGTTTCGAAAGAGATCGCGGCTCATCCCGGTGATTTTCAGTCCGACCTGATCTTCTCCGTTTGCTCCGACGAACTCATTGGTTACGTCGCTGTTATCGGTCTTATCTGTTACTTTGAACCCTTTGTTAGCAAAATCGCGTTCGATGCGCAGCGATCGATCGTCCACAACTACGTCGAGTGCCGCCTTGTAAGGTGCCTTTTCATTCCAGGGTTTAAAAGAATCGCGCTCCAGGAGCGCATTCTTACCGCCGTGCTCCGGGAAATCGAAGAGTGTTGCCCAGATCGCTTCTGCCAGGGTCGATTTACCGTACTCATTGCGCTCGACTATGAGATTGAGATCGTTCTGGCCGAACGCAATTTGTTCGTTGGTAATGCCGCCAAATCCGTATAATGTGAGCTTTTCAATCCACATGTCGGTGTTCAACCTTCTGCTTCTTTAGAGCATCAAGACCGTAGTAGAGCGCATCCTCAATCGTCTTGCCGGACATTAGCATCCCCGGCACACCGGTAAGAGTATCGGCTTTGGGATTGGCTGCCCGCTTCTCCTCCGCCTGCCTTTGTCTCTCCAGCATGCTCTCCAGATACTTATGTTCGGTGGTGCGCGGATCGTACTCTTCTGCGAAGTAGTCCGGACGGGTCCTGTCGACAATTACGATCTGGTAGAAGTCGGCACGCAGTTCCTGGGCAACTTCGAACGGATCGAGATCATTGCTGTAAGAGCCTTCCAGACTGATGCATACGATATCGACATCGGGGCGAATCTCCTGCTCCTGGACACCATAGGCGATCTCCGACTTGATCCCCTCAGCGTCCAGCCCGGAGACGTCAACCGGCACATACGTCAAGCGATTGCTAGCTACCTCGATTGGTTCCAAATTAATAACGGCATTGCCGTCTTCATTAGTGATGGTGCCGAGCATCGCTACTCTTGGACCGAGTTCGTCGAAGTTGCGCCCGATCAGGCAGCCCGAGTAGGCTCCGATGACCATATCGTTTTCGTCGCAGAGCTCGGTGTACTCGTGGAAATGTCCAAGCGCCGCATAAGTGAAGCGTTGTGCTGCCAACTCCTCGACTGAGAACGGCGCCGTTAATCTGTCCGGCGTGAGCAAATCCAGACCAGGATATGTATCGAGCGAGCCATGAAAAACCAGTAAATTGAAAAGCGCCTCTTCGTCGCGCGGAACGTAGTTGCTGAGCAAGCGATCCGAAATCTTGCGCAGGCTCATATGGGCATGACCGGTTATGGCGATCTCCGGGCGTTTCGGGTGCCGTACCGTAGTGAAATCATGGGTTCGGAATATGCAAGCGTTGTTGGGCCAGGTGCGCATGCCGCGCGCTTTCAGGTAATCGTCGTTGTAATAGGAGTCGATTGTGTACGGGTCGCCACAGCCAGGAGTGATATAGACAGGAATGTCTCCGAGCTCAGCGATTGCTTCCAGGACCGTACCGGCTGTCTGTCCACGTATGCTGCGATGATCCCAGAGCGAGCCCGGCAATAGCACTGCGTCTACTTCGTGGTCCGAAGCGACCTTTAAGGCGACCACGAAAGATTCGACCAGGTCGGCATACCGTGCGGCCCGCTGTGCCGGCGAGTATGACAAAACACCTCGATTCTGGGGAGAATCCAGATGGACATCGGACAACTGGAGAAACCTGAAAGTTTCTGAGGCCATAACCCTCTTGGGCACCGATTCAAAGGGACACAGATTTGATCAATCCCCTGATTTTATACCTGACTGACTCGTTAACTTAAACCCTAATTACTTATATGGCATCGCCCTTTGTATTATCGGACGCGCTCGACTATCGTGGCGATGCCCTGTCCTACACCGATACACATCGTGGCCAAACCACGGTGGACGTCGCGGCGGTTCATCTCATGAACCAGGGTTGTGAGGATGCGCGCACCGCTGGCACCGAGCGGATGGCCCAGGGCGATTGCGCCGCCATTGACATTAACTTTTTCAGGCGCGATGTCGAGCTCCCTCATGCAAGCCAGAACTTGTACGGCAAACGCTTCGTTGAGCTCAATCAGATCGAGATCATGAATTTCCAGATTGGCGCGTTGCAAAGCTTTTTTCGTCGCTCCGACCGGGCCAACTCCCATAACTGCCGGGTCGACGCCCTGGACGGCGGACGAGACAATCTTGGCCATCGGCTTTAGTCCAAGCTCGCTGGCTTTCTCGGCCGACATCAAGAGCACGGCTGAGGCACCGTCATTGATACCAGAAGAGTTGCCGGCCGTTACACTGCCGCCATCACGAAAGGCTGGTTTGAGCTTGGCAAGATCGGCCATGCTTGTATCAGGTCTTGGGTGCTCGTCAGCGTCGACCACAACCGGGTCGCTCGAGCCCTTCTTGGGTGGCAGCTCGACTTTGACAATCTCCTTTTTGAAGTGCCCTTGCATTTGAGCTTCTTTGTACTTACGTTGACTGTCAAAGGCGAATTGGTCCTGATCCTGTCTTGATATCTGATACTTTTCGGCGACGTTTTCCGCGGTTTCACCCATGGAGTAAGGATGATGCATATCGCTCAGTTTTTTGTTGACAAATCGCCAGCCCAAGGTTGTGTCGAACAGCTTTAGATCGCCGCGCGGAAACACCGCCTCGGACTTTCCCATTACAAATGGTGCTCGGGTCATCGACTCGACGCCGCCGGCTATGAAGATTTCGCCTTCGCCCGACCGGATGGCGCGAGTTGCATCGTTGACCGCCATCAGTCCGGAGCCGCACAAGCGGTTGACCGTACCACCAGCTACGGTGACAGGCAAAC
>CAZISK010000463.1:0-6530 GCA_964541355.1 uncultured Candidatus Obscuribacterales bacterium | reverse complement strand
AATTTTGAGAGAGGCGTCCAGCCCGGCAGAAGTGGAGACTGCACTTTTCGAAATGCTGATCGAATCGGGCACGGAGAAATTCAAACTGATACAGAAGATGGTTAAGTGAGTCTCTAAGAAGGTGAGATTTTTTTCTAAGATGCTTTCCGCTCCAGATCGTAAGTTGATATAGCGTGCCACCGCGCAAGGTAACCTTTCATATGATTTTCAGTGAAACGACAAGATCTAGATTTTGCCCTAAGAGGCGAATTGCATTTAGTCTTTCGTTTGTGGCACTGTCGCTCATGCTTGCGCCCGCTTCGGGTCAGACTGCTCCGTCCAACCAGGCCGAGCGCTTGCCGGTCAAGCTGGTGCAGTCGACTCCTGAAAATCCACGATCCAGGTCGAGCGACAATGACGTTTTGAACTCGACCGAGCCAAGGATGCGCGAAATTCCTTCGCCATCAACGCCGAACAACTCGAGGTCGACATCTACAGCGGATGATGGTATCAACCCAACAGAAGCCGGAAGGCTGGAGATACCGCCCGATTTGACAGGTCCGATTGAAGAGCCGGCGTCAGACACGGCTGGACTGCCGTCCGCCCGGTCCTCTTCGACTTCTCAGGAGAGTCTCGATATTAAGGAGCGCAGGCGTGATTTTGAACTGATCGACACGCAGGCTAGCGAATTTCGAAAACGGTTCTTGGAGCCGGAATCGATTGAGCTAAGAATTCCGATGCCGGATCAATTGATCCCGTTAGGCGGAAAGCTACCGCCCATTCGTCTGGAAGCTAGATATACTCGGCCGATCTCACTGCGCGATTGTGTCGATTATTCACTGGATCACAATCTGGCAATTCGGATTCAAAGCTCAGAGGCAGATTCCAGGAAGTGGTTGTTTTACGGCTCCGTAGGACGATTCTTACCAGATATCTTCACGAATTACCGGCAGGAGTATCTCAAAGGTTCGAGGTTGATCGGTGGTATCATTCCGGTCAACTTCAATACACCCAACGTCACTACATCAGCAGGTTTTAACTTTTTCGGTTTTCGCGGTGGTAGTGTCGTATTTGGTGCGCTTTCCAACATGCACACATTCAAGGCGGCAAAGCAACAGCTGTTTAGCACCGTCAATGATGCCCTGCTTGAAGTGACCCGTGCTTACTATCTGATGGTTCGCAACGAGGCTCTGCTGGAGATTCAAACTCGAGCAGTGGATGTGTCGCAAGCCCAGGTGAATCTCAACGACCAACTCGAGCGTGCAGGTACAGGTACTCGCTTTCAGGTTTTGCAATCGGAAACGCAGCTGGCTCGCGACCAGCAAAACTTGCTGACTCAGGAGGTCAGTCTGCGCAGAGCGGCGATCGAACTGGGTACGGTACTCAACCTGGACACCGATGTCAATTTATTGTCTGTTGAGAGTAAGGTCAGGAAAGTTCGCCTGATCGATCCGTCACTCGAGATCAATCGCCTGATTCAATTGGCGGTCCAGAATCGACCGGAGCTCAAGCAATTCGAGCACCTGCGCCTGGCCGCAAAACGCAACGTTCAAGTTGCTGCTGCGCCACTTTATCCGCAATTGAACTTCTTCGCGAGCACCACCGGTAGTGGTGCAACACTTGGAAAAAGCATAGTTTTCTCTCAGCCGTCTTTCAATCCAGTGGCACTACAGGGGACACCACTCACGCTGCCCATTGTTCGCACCACCGGACCGACGTTCACGATCGATAACTCGAGCCTCGGATTTGGTGGCGGACCGGGAACCACCCTGGTACTTCCTTCCGGTCAGGAGTTCATTCCGCCAGGTCCGGTCAATCGACAGATAAGAACCTCATACAACATAGGCTTTCAGGTCGACTGGAATTTCGAGGCTGCCGGTACGACCAGTCTGGCTAACATTCAGTCGAACAGGGCGCTTGCGCGCAAGGCCCTTTTGCAGGCCAACCAGGAGTTGATGCGGGTGCTTCAGCAGGTTCGCGATTCATATCTGACCAGCCAAACGGCTGAGCGCCAGATCGAGGTCGCCACCAAGGAGGTTATCTCGGCAGCTGAAGAGTTGCGTCTTGCCCGTGTTCGACTCGCTAATGGTGTGGGCACCAATATTGATGTCATTAACGGACAACGCGACTTCACCAACGCTCTAGTTAACAAAGCAGATGCCATTATCACGTTCAATATCGCTCAGGCGCAATTGCTGCGAGACATCGGATTGATTGGAAGATCGACTCTCACATCTGGAAGATTGGTACGCTAATCCAATCCGTCCGGAAGGGAATACTTTAGGTTAATCCGTCGTGTTAGTCCCACGCGGCTTTAAATGTCACTTAACGTCGGGCTTACTTGTGTTCGTCAAGCACGTTCATTGCGGGCACCAAACAATCTTCGATGGGCTTCGGCTTTGTTCCTTTCAATCTGTAGGCCACGAAGTCAGAGAATTCGCCTATTCGCTCATAGTCTTGCATAGCTCGCTTTGAAAAATCCACGGTTTCAAGAAATTCGGTGGTCTGCCACATCTGGATGAATACAATTTTTGGTTTCTTGGTCAAAATGTCGAGGATGATTTCATTGCAATACTTCTGCCTGTACGACTGGAAGCGTTCGGCCCAACCTTTAGGAGCAACACCTTCCAGATGCATGAGGCAACACAAACGACCAATTTCCATATGTGCTAATGCCGGTTTTCTCCTCAGTTGCAGGATCGCCACGGCGCCGGGCTCAGTCGAGCGGCAGAGCACAGCTACCGTGTCGCCCACGTCCGTATACTTGAGTATCTCCTCTGAAATAAGGGGAAGATCGTATTTTGTGCAGAGTCCGCCATAGCCAATTTTGGAGAGAGAAAAGCGCAACTCACCATAGCCATCCCGATAGTCTTTCTCGAGAATCGCATTTGTCCACCACAAGAATGGAGTGATGGCTATTGCGAAAACGAGCAGGTTCACTCGTGTTTGAGGAAAGATTTTCAGATGTTGTAACCGGTGACCGAATTCGATTTGTGTCAGCCGAAAATCTCGAAACAGATTAAGCATGAACTCCGAACGAATGGTTGCCCTGCCAATACTACTTCTGTCCGAACGCAACCTTATCGATGGACGAGTCACCGATGGTCGCAGCTTCAGGTGCGAGAACCAGTGCACGATTGAAAACAGAAATGCCCTGAGCCGATCAATTCGGACCGCAACTGCTTTGCGCAATGAATAATTGACTAGCGAGAGGAATAATTTAAACGTGGTATATCGCCGCAGCGCTCTGCGCAATGAATAGTTAATCAGGAAAAGGATTACTTGTAGCGTGGCAAATCGGCTTGATCTTACTCTCGATTCTACTTTTGTTCCTGCTCTTGATCCGACTTTTCCGTTTGCTGCCCAAAAGCGCGGCCGAATTTGTCCTATTCTGACTGTGCGCAAACGATCGACAGTAAGTGTGAGCAACGTGACGGCTTCAAGGCTGGCAAGCGACGCGGTCGCGATCCAGAGCGGCATTATGTGAAGTGGGAAACCCTTGCCCTGCAACAAGTACATGAAATATCCACAGAACATAAGCGCACATCCTGGTGCAACTAAGCTGTTGACACCCCTCATGTAAATGGCGAATCCGGCAACCAAAAGAGAGGACCAGAATATGTACTGAGAATCAGTGCCATAGTAGTGCAAGATGCAGATTAGGCTGCGATCGAAGAATGTGTATCCGATCAATAAGATTGGTACTATGGTCTCGAAGTAGAGCTTGCGGGTTTCCTCCGGCAGACGCAAGATCGCAACAGCATAAAGAATCACGCCTGTGACCATACCGAAAAGCTCCGGTCGGAGGATCAATGCCTTTATTGATTTGCTTCGTTGGAGACCGAGCGAAAGTAGTAGAAAGATAAATATAGGCGGCTTTATTACTATGCCGAATCCAGCCAGGAGACCGATTAGAAAGGTAATCCACGGCTTAGGCACACTTAGACTTTCACCACGCAGCCAGCTAAGCGCGAAGAGCGGCAAGAAGGTGAGCATGCAGAGCTGCTCTCTCTGCCCGAACTGGTACATCCAGGCGCTGATATCATTGAGGTCGAGAAGTATCCAGAGTGGCACGCACACCATAAATGCGGCAGCTCCAGGATTATTGATTATGGGTCTGGCCTGCCAGTAGAGATACAGCGACATGCCAAAGCAATAACAGGCTAATGCAATAACGAAAAAGGAAAAAACCATCGGAGCCGGCTCGTTGAGCAGGTTGCTCATAAATGCCGGCAACATGTTGATGAAACAAATCGCTGGAGGATTGTTGTCATCGACATCAATGTATAGTCGTGCACCTTCAAGCATGCCCTGGCCGATCAACATGTACTGTGCCTGATCGTGACCTATCCTGAGCGGGTGTCGTAGGACCAGGACTGAAGAAGCGACGAAAAGGTTGAGCCCTATCCCTAACGCTGTCGCAATGATCAGCGTGTGGCGGTCTAAAATCAACCTGGCCTCTTTGATCACGTTTTCCTCACAAAGAAGACATAGATGTAGCCGATTCCGCTCGAATAGGTTGGTTCAGTGGCTGGCACAGGAGAATCATCAACCGCGTCGTACTTGGTGTTGATTGCCAGGGCGATGTCTGGGTTGTCCCGCAAGAAACCTTCTGTCCTTCCTACTTGCATAACAATTATTTTTGGCTCGCCGCGACTTATGGATTTGGCAATTCCTTTGTCAATCAGAGTCTTGCTACACGCCGTTATCACCTCGGTTGAATGAGTTCGTTCTCCATGCTCATTAACCTCATCATTCTCGCTCAGTACTCTCAACGCAAAGCCCCACAAAAAAGGCGGTGTTGTCTTGCGCTTAGAAACGAGCACGATTGGGTAGCCTGGGTTGACGTTATCGTTGGCCCACATTATGTAATCCCCAGGTTTGCTGTACTTCTCAATAATTTTGTATGGCTTAAAGATCCTGGGATCCAGTTTTGCTGCAATCGCATTGGCCCACGAATTCCATAAGTACATGCTGACAATCATTACTGCGCAACTGATAAGCAAGATTGCTAAGGTCAGGAGTCTGAAGTTACCACGCTGATTTAGTCGCTCCAGCCCTTGCCCGAAGATAATAGCGCCTACGAACAGTGCAAGCGCAACATGTAAGATCAATTGGCCCGATGCTCCATTCTTTTCAAAAATAAAAAGAGCGAGCCCGAGGAGGCTGAAGATATAGAAAATTCTTGCTAGTGAGTCTACTCTCGGGAAGAGTTGTGTGGCCAAACAGATTCCGATCGCCGCATAGATCATGTTTCTATCGTCGGGGGATGAATACCAATAAGTTACAGTATGATCGATCTTGGCATATCCAGCGATCACAATAGGAAGAATCGTAGACCAGTAGAAGTTAGCTAGAGTTGGTGAAAACAGAAAGAATATCGGCACAGAAGCCAAACCGATAAAGCAGCCCACCAGCTCAGGACAAAAAATAGGACGAACGATTTTTTTGCTTTCAAGTAGTAGAAGAAGCTCGAGCACAATCGGCAAGGCGAGATAGAAAAAGGTTTGCCAAAAAGCGAGCCCGGCTCCGAGACCGATGAAGAACGAGAGATCTCGTGAAACTTCTACACCTTTAGCGCGCAACCAGCGTCTCAGAATGTAGGGCGTCGCAAGCCAGACGAGAACCTGTTCATGCTCGCCGAATTCAAGGACGAAAATGTTGCTAATCAAAAGAAATGCAAATGCGAAAAGACAGAGCACGTACTCATTCTTTCCGACATCCGACTGCCGAAGGAGCCACAAGCAGATGGTAAGAGACAATAGCTGCGCAAAAATCGCGCAGACAATGAAGGTGACAATTAAATCGAGGCCAAACACATGGCTTATCAGTGCAGGAATTGCATAAAGAACAACTCCGACCGGAGGATCTTTATCGAGGAGGTCCACATAAATGCATTTGCCGTTAAGGACCTGTGTTGCTATGTCAAGACGCAAGGCCGCTTCCGCTGCGATCATGTATGGATGGCAGAGTAAGAACCAAGAGACTGTACCCAGACTCAAGAGAATCATTACTGCTAGGATCCAAAGCTCAAGCCGCGTACATTGCTGCTCGTCGAATCGGATAGAATCTCTGCTTGTCATGGAAGCTATAAGCTTTCGATGGTTCTCTGACAATTGTAGCGGATTGCACTTCGAGAACTAGTCGGTTCTGAAATCTAGTCGACAAAATATATCTTGTTAGGCAGTTTTTCACAATCAACTGCATAGCCGCCGACCAGATCGGAGACCTGATCTCCGATATTAACCACGACCTTAAATCCCATCAGCTCAATCTTTCGGCGGATCTCTGTCTTTACGTCGATCGCCGAGCGATTATCTTTATCGGCGCGAAGATATAAGCCATCATATGCGATGCCATTGCGCACCAGATTTCTAATTGTGGCTGCTCGCAAACTCTCAGGTCGACCGGTGACAAAGAAGATGGCAAAACCCTTCTTTCGAGCCCAATCCAGAAGCTCCGCTGTCTGCTTCAAGGAGGGTGCTTTCGATTTTTCTGCCAACAGAACGAAGTTATCCCAGTCGAACTTTGTAGTCTGTTCGAAATGCTAT
>CAZISK010000462.1:0-6536 GCA_964541355.1 uncultured Candidatus Obscuribacterales bacterium | reverse complement strand
GGTCTCCACTTCCTGATTGGTTTCAGTTGACTCTGAATTCACCACCAGTGATCCTGCAGACGAGGGCGACCCGATTGTCCAATCTGGGGCTGTCTCTTCCAGAAATGAGGTGCGCAATTCGCTCACTGCACGCCGACTATGAGCAGTTAGTATCTGTTTTTGAATTTGCTGAAAAAAAACTATTGGAGCTGAAAAATCAAAATTCAAATGATTCTCCCAATGAAATGGCCAAGACAAACTTTGAGCCTTTCCGGGCACAAATCAGAGCTGTACACACGATCAAACGACCATCAAAATTAATAGTGTTTTGCCGTGTTACACGTTCTAGTTATTTGGTAAATCGCGTCCAGTTCGGCTCAGTATACAATTTACTGCCGCGTTGTATCGAAGTTGTTTACCAGCACATAATCGGCCCGCAGATAACCCTGGCACTTCAGACTCAACTGAGAATGCAACCGCACTGCATGAAACGATGTCCCCGATTGACGGTGATCGGGCAGTTCGAGAACCGCCCCTATATTGCCAAACATCGCTCTGGCCCACCAAACACGTAAAAACCAAACATAATGGCATAGAGGATTAACCAGCCTGCCAATCGAGCTCGACGAGCCTGCTCCCGCGAGATAGGCGAATAAAATCAGAACGAACTGATTAGATTTGCCACAATCTTTTCAGTCTGACATACTTGTACGTTGATCTTTCTTTCATTCGGTAGGTCTCCGTGGCTCACATCCTTATTGTCGAAGATGACGAGAGTCTCGCCTTAACGTTGAGAGATCGACTAGCCAGCCAAAATCACACTGTCGATCTGGCTCATTGTGGAGCCGATGCCATTTTAAAACTCAGCCTCACGGAATTCGACGTAATCATTCTAGACTGGAGTTTGCCCGATCTGGAGGGCATCGAAATATGCCGCCGCATCCGAACTTCAGGTGGCACAACACCAATCTTGATGCTGACCGGTCAGGGCACGATCGACTACAAAGAGATGGGGTTGAATGCAGGCGCAGATGACTATGTTGTGAAGCCCTGCGACATGCGCGAGATTGCTGCTAGAGTTCGTGCACTGTTGAGAAGACCGGCAGACATCGTACCCGACGTTCTGACCATCGGAATCTTACAACTTGACGCAGTGCATTGCCAGGTCACGATCGAAAAAAAACCGGTCGCTCTTACACCTCGGGAGTTCACCCTTCTGGAGTTTTTCATGAGGCATCCTGATCAGCCGTTCAAAGCAGAAGTGATCATAGCTAGACTGTGGCCTACGGAATCAGAAGCATCACCGGATGTAGTGCGCGTTCATATCAATGGTCTACGGAAGAAGGTCGGAATTACTGGTGGACCGCCAATCGTTGAAACAGTTAAAGGCGTCGGATACAAACTCAATTCGTCCGCGTTGTCTCGCGGAAGACCTTGATTGTTCGTTTGCTTAACTACTGGCATGACTATCAACAATAAAACAGATTTAGACCATCACTCGAACGAAGACCTGATAGAGCTTGTCAGATCGTGTCAGGCAGAGGTCGAAAAACTCAATTATCTTCTCAATGAGAGCAGTTATCGTCTCAATGAAAGTATCAAAAATCTTCGAATGCTTCTGGCTAATCTCCCCGGGGGGATAGTGATTACCGACCGCAACCATTGTATTCAGGCAATCAACTCTCAATCCGAGGAGCTGTTTGGTTACGAGCGCGCAGAGCTCATCAACCGGAAGGTAGATGTCCTCTTTCCGGATACCAATTTCTTGGAACCAAGAATTGGCGCAAACAGAATTATGGGACGGCGAAATGGCGGAAATCTTTTCCCGTGCGAGATTTATGTCAACACAGTTGATACTCTTGACGGCAATTCCTGTTTTTTCCTCAATGTCCAGGATATAACGGAACGTGAGCGGCTGAACAATCTAAAGCAAGAGTTCATTGCGATGGTAAGCCATGACCTGCGCTCGCCCTTGTTCTCCATTCATGGCATAGTGACACTAGCCGAAGAGGGCGTTTACGGACAATTAAATGAAGCCGGGCAGCATGCTATGAAACGCGCTCAAGATAGCGCTGACTACTTGCTCGGTCTCGTGAACAACTTATTGGATATGGACAAGTTGGAATCAGGCACGTTCGTTCTGAGACGCGAATCAATTTCAATTACATTGCTCATTGAGCGAGCTGTGTCGGCGGTTGACAATTTGGTAGCTCAAAAACAATTGCAAATAGATACGGAGATTGTAGATTGTCAGTTGAATGCCGATTTTGATCGCCTGTTACAGGTGCTCATCAACTTATTGTCGAACGCAATCAAATATTCTCCAGAAGGTGGACGAATAATAATTAGCGTTCAAGAAGATCGGGAGATGGTCCGCTTTCAGGTCACAGATCAAGGGCCTGGAATACCAGATCATATGCGCAAAGAAGTATTCGATCGCTTCAAGCAACTTGAGCACGGTACCAAGCGTGGTGGCTTCGGCCTCGGTCTTTCGATCGCCAAGAGAATCGTCGACTTTCATGGAGGCCGAGTCTGGGTGGAAGGCAATCCAGGAGCCGGCAGCACATTCGTCTTTTCTGTGCCAGCGTCAATTGATGAATAAAAGTTTGCTGAAAACATCACGAACAACCACAGGGAGTGGAGCGCGGACTTCAGAAACAGTGTCGCTCGGTGTAACGCACCTATCTTTTCTCATAGCCTAGAGACGCGGCCATTTGAGCGGCTGCTAGTACATACCATTTGATCGCTTCGTGATAGTCCTTCTTAGAACCGGTGGTGTTCAGTCTTCCCAACTTGTATTGTGCATCCCTCTGGCCCTGTTCGGCAGAGAGACGGTACCACTTAACTGCGTCCGCACGGTTTCGCCTTACACCCGTACCGTCGTCGTACATGAGACCCAGCCAGTACTGTGCCTCCCTATGACCTTCCTCGGCCGGGTGACGAAACAACTCAAATGCCTTCGCATAGTCTTGTTGGACGCCGCTACCATTTGCGTAAAGGGATCCCAGACTAACTTGTGCTTCACGATCACCTTGCTTAGCGGCAAGGCTATACCACTTAGCTGCTTGTTGAAAATTGTTTTCGTCAACAAATGATTTTCCAAGTTGACGTTTTGCAACGATATCGCCTTGGCCGGCAGCAAGGCGGTACCACTTTCTTGCTGTTGCTGCATCTTTCACCACACCCAGACCCTTGCCAAAAATATCTCCCTCGGCAAGTGTCGGTGGCGGCACCTGAGCATGTAGTGTCATGGTCTCTAAAAGCGACTCGGAGACGAATGGCGCGCGCCCCGTCAGACACTTGAACAGTATGCAACCGAGTGAATAAATTCGGACCTGGCATCATAGGATCTGCCCAATGCCGTGTCGGGAGACATGTAAGCCGGCGTACCTGCTATTGTCTTTCCCTGTACTACTACGGACGTGGTTTGGAGCTTGATTGCCGCCAATCCGAAATCAATGAGTCTGACCTGCAACTCTAGCTCATCTTTCTCAGAACAACTTACTAGTATATTACTGGGCGTGACATCACGATGTAAAACGCCGGCCTTATGTGCGTGATCAAGTGCAGACGCGAGGTCTAGGCCGACTTGCCAACTCGCCACAAGATCAAGATAACCGAATGCATCAATATATTGCTCAAGCGTCTGACCTGGGAAATACTCCAGCACTATATATGGTATCCCGGATTCAGTAGGACCAAAGTCCAGCAGTTGCAATATGACAGGATGATTCAATTTACTTGTAGCTCGTGCTTCTGCTTGAAAGGAGATAAGCTGAGCTTCAGTAAGCCTCCGCATTGTCTTTACGGCAACTGTCTTATCAATTACACAGATAAACCGCACTGTTAACAGTCTTTCCCAGCTCTTCGAACGGACTATATCGCTCAACGGGAAAGTGACTTGCATCTAACGAAAGTTCCGAACCTAATGGTGAAGGATCAATAAGCTGGCCTGTGGAGGCCTTCGCTGGACTGGCAAGTTGAACAGAGTCGCTCCAATCAGGTGCGGTTAGCTCAGCCCTGCTGCTACAGAAACATCCCTGCGCGCGAACAATCCATTGCGTAATCGAGCCCTTGGATTCAATTGGATACCTCCTGCAAATCGGACAGAGTTTCGATTTCGCAATTGGAGAAACTCGATTGCAAGAGCACATGTCGGCGCGAAAAATCCATTGAGTAATACTGGCGAGCGCTTGAGGGGGCCTGTGTTTTCCACACTTATCACAGCTCTCGATGAGAGATGAGAGGGCTCCCAATGGTTTCTGTCCGATACCCTTGAGCTGCTCTGAGTCGGCTCCGCATTGGCATGTAGCCTTGCGGAAAACCCATTGCGTAACCGATCCACGATTAGAGGCTTGCTCTAATCCACAAATCGCGCAAACATGTCCATCCGCATCCGGGCTGGATTTCAACGCCGGGATGCTATCTTGACGACTTTCTGTTTCATTAGACTGATCTGGTTGATCATTGTGTTGTGCTGGAGACGATTGTTGATTAGCGATAGGTCTTAGATCCCAGGCTTTAACGTATTGATTGCGAGTACATTGACAGGTAGCCTCACGGAAAATCCATTGTGTAATCGATCCCGCGGACGTCTGTTTCTTGAGACCGCATCTCGCGCAAATCGTTCGTTCGATCTCATCAAAATCACATCGGCAGAACTCTTGCTCTGTCAACCCTTGGGTTATCGAGACAGACTGAGTCGGATTCTTTTCTTTGTGACAATCAGCACAAATGATTGGAGTATGAGCATCCATCCACAACTCTCAACAAGTATCCTCACGGCATTATGCCCCATCAAGAGCATCAACAATCATCGACACAGCGCCGTAAATGGCAATAGAACGGCACTTTT
This sequence comes from uncultured Candidatus Obscuribacterales bacterium, assembly GCA_964541355.1. GTDB lineage: Bacteria > Cyanobacteriota > Vampirovibrionia > Obscuribacterales > Obscuribacteraceae > JADYXR01. The sequence continues at coordinate 1,702 of CAZISK010000462.1, read as the reverse complement.
CATCTTAACGTCAACTTAACGATGAATCCGTACAGTAACGTCAGATGGCGCACCAATTGCTTCGGTCCGCCACACCTTACCTTGCTTGTGTGTCATTACTATATTTCATCCGATAGGTTGTTCGAACCTGGCGGGAGATTCTCATGAATACAGACTCTTTCAACGCTACGTATACACTCATAGGCACCTTCATAGGAGAATATGAGATAGTGGGGCTCATCGCAGGTGGTGGCATGGGTCTTGTCTTAAAGGCACGGCACGACCTTTCGAACCAGATTGTTGCACTAAAACTTCTACCCCGACATTTACTGTTCGACAAATCAAACGTCAAGCGATTACAACGCGAAGCCAAGGTATTGTCTCAGCTCAGTCACCAAAATATCGTCAACACGATCACTTTCGATTTCAGTAGAGCAGGCGAACCTTATCTCGTAATCGAATATGTAGAAGGATCGACACTTAGGGACATAGTTCACGACAACGGCGCAATGCCAGCGCGCCGAGCCATTCCCCTTTTTTCTCAAATTGTCAATGCAATGAGCTTTGCTCATAGCAAGGGCATCCTTCACCGAGATCTCAAGCCTCACAATGTTATGGTTTCAAGACAAGGTTGGGAAGATCAGATCAAAATAGTCGATTTTGGAATTGCCTGGCTTAGCGCTGAATCCCAGAAGATCACGAGAACCGGTGAGATTGTCGGCAGCCCACTCTACATCAGCCCGGAGCAATGCTACGGAAAGACCGCAGATGCAAGAAGTGAGATTTACTCGCTGGGGGTTCTCATGTTTCAAACATTGACAGGTCAGGTGCCTTTCTCTGGCGAAAACATTGTCCAGATTGTTCGAAAAAAATGCAGCGTTGCTCCGCCAAGCTTTAAGGATGTAAATCCAGGCTTGATTTGCCCTGCTCTTCTCGAAGAGATAGTGCTTAAATGCCTGGCCCAAGAACCAAATGATCGATATGGCAGCATGGCAGAGGTGGGTGAAGCTCTTCAAGAAGTGATCGAGGAGGTGTCCGGCTCGATTTTTGCAAAGAGTGTGCCTGCCGCAAGAATGGATGGCTGGGTTGATCCAACAGCCATCAATAATGGTGCTGGTCCCATTAGCGATGATATTGTTGCCCCACGCAAGCTAATGAGTGCAAGTGTTTCCTCCCGTATTGACGAACTGTTCTCCAGCTCAATTCCTTGTCCTGATGAACCACCTGATATCGCTTTATTCATTGAGCCTCCAGCACAAAAGATTCTTTTGCAAACCGATTCGGTGACGTGCAACACACATGAAGATTGTGATGGAGACGGCAAGCCAGCGACATCGGACAATCCGGCTGGTGATAGTGATAGTTTTGGTGACGCGCGACATAGGCGACGTCTAATAAGGCATGATGAATTGCAGTCAAACACACGACTTGTCGCGATCGCCGCCGGTATACTCATCGCCATTCTAGCAAGTACCTTGATGTCCGCTGGCCCAACCCTAGCAACTAAAAAAGAGAACAACACTTCAAAGCAACCACTTGCAACAATCGAAGAGCTCAATCGCGTAGGCGATGAGCTACGCACCCCAGACAGTGGATTTAAGGCTTCGACAACTTCTCTGGTGTCCGGTAAAGGCTTTGGCCATTCGCCAACCTCAGACGACAAGTTGACTCTGGCGTTTATTACGCCAATAGCGACCGCCCGAGTGGGCACCATACCAGATAC
>CAZISK010000461.1:0-6544 GCA_964541355.1 uncultured Candidatus Obscuribacterales bacterium | reverse complement strand
GCCGGAAGATATTCCTTCCCTCTGCTTGTTCTGGAACATTCTCTCTGCCAACCCAAAGTTTGCTAACAGACCGACCTTGCCTTCCACTTCTTTTTCAATCAAGAGATTCTGCAAAGTAATGGCACCATGAACGATACCATTATCGTGAGCGTAAGCAAGGGCATCGGCAATTCCAGAGAAAACCTTTACTGTCTCTTTTGAGGACATTCGCCCTTTTGTCTCGAGCTCTTCCTTCAGGCTGCGCGCGTGAACACGATCGGTCACCATGTACAATCCTAATTGATTGTCAGTGCCTGCCGCTAACACTTCAATGAGGTTGGCATTGTGCAGACCCACGATCTTTCTTGCTTTTTCAAGAACTCGTTCAACTGTCGTCTTGTCGCTCAAATCGATCAGCCGGACAGCGACGTCTTGCTGCGTGACAAGATCTTTAGCCAGGTACGTATGCAGCGGAATGCTGCGACTCTGGGAATCCTGGTTCGTTCGTGATGCACGAGATGCGGCTCTGCGTCCGTCCATGTTGCCAGATACATATGACAGTAATTGAAAACGCTCGGTGATTGTCGGTCCTGCCGGAACTTCGTATCGGGCGAGCTGCTGATCGTCATATTCGCAAAACGCTGGTGCTTCACCTCTGGCAAATTCGCCGCACGAAGGACAATAGGGGCTGCCCGCCCATCTAACTCTCTGCGTCCAATCTTCTTTGTCTATGTCCTCCACGCGCTCAACCTCAGGCAGGTAGCCTTTGCAGTGCGGGCATGTATGGAACGAAGGCTTGTGGTACCTCTTATTGCAGGTCACACAGATCCGATTTTTTCTTTCCTTTGCGTCAACCTCTGAGGGTTGTTGCTGCTTGCGATTGGTTGGAGTTCCTGCGCTGGCGCTCTTCTGTGGCGAGCTTTCGGCGCTCTTGCGATTTGCTTCCTTCGGTTCCTGCGCTTTGTCGGATTCCGACTGCTTTTTCTGGTTGTTCAGCCAATTCGAAAACATGACTCCTCCTGCTGGATGCAATGACGGTGTGAAGGAAAAAACTCCGTCGACAACCAGAATCGCATGAGTTCCATTCCAACCTACTCTGGTCTTTAGTTGGATTGAACGCTCTCAGATGATTCTATCATCGGAAACTTTCGAATCGAAGCTTGTTGATCAAACTAGCGGAGATTCTGGTGTGCCAGGAGCTTGAGTGTCCCGTCCCATTCGATATACGCGTCGAAAGACACCGTCTCGACATCCTTACTTGGGAAGCACATAAGTGGAGACCTACTGAGGTCTTGAATAGAGGCGGTAGACCGATCCGCAAATGAGAACGACCTGGGTTCTTCCACCGAACTCTTCCACTCCGGGTGCGCGGACACACGACGTCCTTAAACACCCTGACCGTTACCTTTGTGCCGACGCCCTCAGGTGCTTCAGCCCCCTTGTTGGCCAATAGATAAGCAAATATGTTGCCGTAATTCAGACGATGTTAGACCGAGCCTAGACCGCGAATCGCTCAAGTCGTCGAAGATTTTGATTCGAGCTTAGTTTAATTGTCCTTTGAAGAGATCGGAGTGGCATCAACCGGTTTAACCAGAATAACCGCCGCATCGTCTCTGTATTGTTCTTTCCAGGAATAATCACTCTTCAGTTTATCTATAATGCTCATTTTCGCAGGCAAGAAACACCATTGAAAATCGTACCGATCGATCAGGTCATGCCATCCGGGCTTGAGTGCGAACATGGTATCGGCATCGGTGACGATCGGTGCGCCGTACATATCGAAGCGGGTATCGAAAAACACCTTTGGTTTTTCTTTTACGCTAGGAATGTTGTATGGGTCCTTCAGCAGGAGCGGATGTTCCTGGGCGACCATATGCCAGATCATCATGTCGCCGAATTGTGGGTCATTTAGTAGGTTACCTTTGGGCAGTCCGTTGGCCGACAAATATTTGATCGCTTTATACGGAGCCTTGAAGGCGTCGCTGCTCGCGGGTATGACCGGCTGAGCTGCCTTGATCGTAATACAGAAAACGCCCAATAACGAAAACATCAGCATCAGCGCCGGCCAGGCCTTGGTGCTGAAAATACGATCTAGTTTTTTGCTGATGCTTGGTTCGTCGTCAGTGGTATCAATTCCGGTGCTGGCTGGATTGTTCTCCGCCGACAGTGGATCTCCCTTTAGCAACCAAGCGATCTCTGCCACAATAAACAGCGAAGCAAATGGAATCAGCCTCAGACAGCGGATGCCGGCGATAAAGACCGCGATAGGAACGATCATTGAATATGTGTAACCGATAGGAAATGATCCCGTCGCTTTCCACCGTTTAACTGCCCTGAAGTGAAACAACAGTGCAAGAGCACCGAGAATAAAATATGGATAGAATGTCCATTCGTCCAGGTGTCCGGCTGTAATGGCGCTCAGCTCTCGAATGAATCGATTGAGTGGCGAGAAGAAGAGCTCGGGAATGTACTTCCACAGCCCGGCTCCAAATGGATTAATGAACGTGGCTGCGAGCATTGTGATGAAGGCGAGCCATGGCAGAATTAGAACAGATTTGTTGACCTTTGGTCGAAACAAGACTTCTAGGGTCAAGATCACCGCAAAAAGACTTGCAACAATCATTCCAGAGGTGAAACCAGTGTGGAAGTTGCACCACAGCGCCATTAATCCTGCCAGTGGAAGCAACAGTATCAGATCTTGCTTAGTGAACGGTTGATTGTTCTCTATCTTCAGACGCATCGGAATATGCAGGTAGAACAGTATGCTGAAGAAAAGATAAGAGAAAATCTCTGGTCGTGCAATGAAGTGGAAACAGGCTGCCACTACGCCTAGTATCACTAACAAACTTGCAGGAAGCATCGGTCTGCGCAGCCGTCTGTAAATGATTAGCGGTCCGATGAGCATGCCACTTACAATTACTACGGTGGCAAGGGAAAGTACTCCGTATCCAGCAGCCAATTTGTATGACAAGATGAAACATAGCTCGGTGAGCCATTGATATGGAACAAATCGGCGGTTGTCCGGCACAGTAGTGCCGTTGACAAGCGCATCAAAGTTGACCGTACCATTCGCCGATAATGCGTGAAAAGTGTAGGAGAATGGATCGGAGGACGGAACCGCACCGGTTTCGATGATATGCTTGCCTACCGCGAGGAGCCAGCAAGTATCGGGATCGTGAAAACCGACGCCTGCTACCCAGCCTCCCATGATGAAGGCGAAGAAAAAAAGAATACCAGCGACGCAACGCGCACCAGTGGTGGTTAACCATCCTCGAAGAACAACTCGTCCGTCACCGCTTGTCATAGCCTTATAGCCCTCAACACACTCATACCCGGGTCCTTCGAAACGCAAAACCGGCTTGAACAATTGCTAACAGACCGGTAATATATGCCGATCCTGCCATTAGACCCACGATGATCTACATGCGTCTGCCCAGTTCTGCCAGCATCTCTCAGCCTGCACGGGCGGACGTTTTCCATATGCAACGATCAGCAATTTGCCTCAGAGCAGCAGTTATTGCCGTCACGTTGGCTTTCGTTCTTCCCATTGCCGTGTCAGGGCAGTCCGAGCCGGAAGACAAGTATCGTCTGCCGCAACAAGCCACTCAACAACCCGGGCAGCCGCCTGTGCCTTCGAATACCCAATCGGCACCGGCTCGTGATTCGGGACCGGCTATGTTTTCCGGCAAACAATTGTTCGTCATCTACTCCGGGCGGACCGATCAACCTGCTCAAAAACGAGCCCGAGAATTATCTGTTCAACTCGACAAAGTGATTTCGGATCAACATTTTGATCCATCTCAACTAAGTATTAAATACTTCCCCGATCACAATGCCATTGTATATGGTGACGCGACTCTCGTAACCGTAACTCGAGCAGACGCCGGGTCGGAGTCAACCGCGCTGGAAGCGTTAACCGCCAATCGGTTAGCGACGATACGAACCGTGATTGATTCGGAGAGAGCAAAGCGAAATCTCAACGACGCAATAGATCAGGTACGGTTCGACACGGTCAAATCTAATTTGCTGTATTTGCTCGGCAATCCGCTTTCACTGAGAATCGGTATCAGCATTCTTGGATTGCTGATTCTCATAGTCGTTACATATTCCGTCCGGCGCTCCATTCCGAAGTACTTTCATGAATCGTACAAGCGCTATACCGTTTCCAAAATAACCGAGTTCTCGTCATACTTTTTGGGGCTCGTGTTCCTCTCAGTTGTATTCAGTGATACGCTTGGGAGCCTGGCCGTTATCATTGGAGCGGCGACAGCAGGAATCGCTCTTGCTCTGAAAGAGCTTATCGTCAGCATGGCAGGCTGGATCGCCATCACATTCGGTGACACGTATCGTGTTGGTGACCGAGTTCAAATCGCTGGTATCAAAGGTGATGTCATTGACGTGGGACTGGTGAGAACCACTCTGATGGAGCTTGGCGAATGGGTCAACGGCGACCTGTACACGGGACGAATCGTCCGGGTCGCCAACGGCTCTATTTTCGCCGGCCCGACCTTCAACTATACCCGCGATCTCAGTTTCCTCTGGGATGAGGCGGTTGTCTCCATCACCACCGACTCGGATGCCGACGCTATGCGTTCCATCATGCAGAAGGCAGTCGAGGATGTCGTGGGCGACTTTGTCGAAGAGGCAAAACTCGGTTGGGCGCGGCTGAAAGAGAAGTATCTGGTTGAGGACGAAAAAATTGATCCTATCGTTACCTTTGCAATCTTGGAGAAGAGCATCACATTCACGGCTCGCTATCCGGTCGATTTTCGTCAGCGGCGGATCGTCAAAGACGAGCTATTTACCGCAGTTCTGAAGGAGATTCGCGGGTGTGAGGGGCGAATCCGTTTGCTGACTAAGGAATAATTCTCATAGTCGCATGAGACTGACGGATGATCGAGAATCGACGAATTATAGGCGCAGCATCCCGCTCGCCCAACAATTAGTGAGTGATTTGTCCGAACAGACCTGAGTTGAAATCATCAAGTGCTTGCATGATTTCGCTCTTTGTATTCATCACGAATGGACCGTAGCGTGCCACAGGCTCATTAAGCGGCTCTCCAGCGAGCAGCAAGAAATCTGCAGTATCATTGCCGGTTTCGAAAAGCAATTCTTCTCCGTCGGCAGCAAACAGCATTAACTGATCGGTCGTCGCGGAGCGATTGTTGCTTTGCAGTTCGCCATCGATGACGTAGGCAAATGCATTGTAGTGATCAGGTACGAATTGCCGGAAGCGGCTATTCTGCTCCATTTTGATATGCAGATAGAGTATCGGGGTGCGCGTTTGGATGACAGCGCTTGTCTCGAGGCTTTCGCCAGCGATCACTTTTACGTTAACCTTGCCGTCAATTGATCTAACGACGGGAATATTCTCCGACGGTGTGTCCTGATAGCGGGGAGCTATCATCTTTTCGCGTTGAGGTAGGTTCACCCAAATCTGAAATCCGTGCAGTCGACCGCCCTTGTCTAGAAGATCCTTTGATGGAAGCTCCGAGTGGATGACACCGCTGCCGGCCGTCATCCATTGCACGTCGCCGGGATTCAGTCGTCCGGAATTACCGGCGGAATCTTTATGGATCATGCTGCCCTCAAGCATGTACGTGACCGTTTCAAAGCCGCGGTGGGGATGGTCTGGTGCACCTTTTGCTTCACCGGGAGCCAACAATTTGGGTTCCATATGATCAAGCAACAGGAACGGATCAACTAGATTCAAGTGCGCCGTCGGAAATGGACGTCGCACATAGAAACCACCACCTTCCTGCTGGCGAGATGCGGTAATTATTGAATCGATACTTCGTCTTTTCATAACTGTTTTCCTCCTAATGATATCTTATCTACTTGTGCTCACAGCTGGTCGAAGCAATCTGTCGATCTCTGGCAGTTGAATCGATGTGCAGAAGTTTGGTCATGATTCTGTCCTCAAATTTGCTTTCCTCAGTTATCATGGTATAAAGGAATGCTCGAACGGGCTATGCTTCAAACACCGCTTTTTATGTCTATGCGTTCGAAAATATAGGTACAGATTGAATCAATGGATAGTCTATCCGACGTGCTGAGCAGTACACACTTTAAAGGAACCGTCTACTGCGTTTCAGAGTTCACAGCTCCCTGGGGCATCCGAATGCCGGGGCACGACGGTCATGCTGCATTTCTTGTAATACTGCGAGGCGGCTGCCTTGTGTCGGTCGAGAGCTCGAAAGAGACTTTCTCTCTTGCCAGTGGCGAATTGATGCTGTTGCCTCATGGTGCGGGCTATGTCATTCAGGATCATCCGAAAAGTAGATTGACATCTATTGAAAGGATAATGAGTGGTCCCGCTGCCAAAGGAGAGATCGTGCGCTTTGGTGGCGGTGGCGCTTTGACGTCTATACTAATGGGTTGTTTTGAATTCGACATGAAGGTGAAAAATCCGCTTGTTGAAAGTCTACCCGGCGTAATCTATCTGAAGGCTCATCAAATGCAGTCTGAGCCATGGCTGGAGACAACGTTGAGAATGCTGGCTTCAGAAGGAGCACAAAATCGTCCCGGCTCGGATACATTGATCAGCCGATTGACGGATATGATT
>CAZISK010000460.1:0-6568 GCA_964541355.1 uncultured Candidatus Obscuribacterales bacterium | reverse complement strand
CTGCTGTCTTTCAGAGCGCTCTTCCAGACATCTACCAGATTAATACCGTGCCTGTTGATCTCTGTTCGCACATCGTCGAGAACAGAGCGCTCGACTTTGAAGTGACGAAGGATTTCCCATGCGTTGTCAGTGACTTTGCCTTTGAGAAAGGTCTCTTTGACAGGACCATCTCCCAGCTTGTTCATTAACTCTGTGGTATTACGAATGATACCATCCGCTCCTCCCGGCGACGGAAGGAAACCTGGCTTCATCTGCGGCTTGGTAGTAGTCCCAAAGAGCTTCTTCCCCGTTAATGGGCTTGACTTTTCGTCCTTCTTTTCGTCCGTCTTCGGCTGCTCGACCGCCTCTGAACTGCCTTTGTCTGGTCGAGCATTCGATGTGTCTGAGTCCTTTTTTTGATCGTTAGTTTGAACATCATCTATAGTGACAGCCGTGTTTTGGAGAAGATTACGGTATTGAAGTTGCAAATGATTGGTTTGGCTCGATTCCGGCGCGACGCCGGCACTCCCAGTAAACATGATTGTTTCGAGTGCTTTCCCCTTCGATGCGGAAGCCTGGTTGATGGCGTTACCGCTGCGCCGCCCCGTGGCTTGGCGATCTTCGAGATTTTTCTTCGCTGGTGGAGCCTCGTTGACGATGCTGATCAGATTCAGTGACGTGTCTGTGTTGTCTTCAGTTTGCGCCGCAGCGTGGTCCGTCGCGTTCGGCAGGGAAATCGATTTCGCGCCCAGCCCATACTCCTGCAATCCGCCGAACGTCTGATCCGCATTGGTATTTATGGCTTGTGTTCTGGGCTGAGCCTTGTCGATCATCGATTCGAAATTTTGCGGCGCGATTAAAGAATTTATCCAAGAATTGAATCAGTTAAATGTTTCCAAATTGCTGCCTTGCTGTGGGCGAAATACGTATGCACTTTCGGAATACTCGATACGAATGCTGTGATTGGGCAGTTTTGAATCAAGTGTCAAGACCTAGACTAGTTGGCAGTTGGTAGGCGTTGAAACGTAATTGCACGGTACTAATCGAGTGTCAAAACCCTGATTAATTGCCAAATTCACAGGTGCTGAAACGACGCTGGGGATAGACGGTCCTAATTCAAGTGTCAAAACGCTGACCAATGGCTGGTTGGGTCAAACTTGGTATTTTCACTTTTACGGTGCTGTTGCATTCACCCGGTCGGCACAAGTATGAGCGCAAATAGTGATAACAGAAAAGCAACCACAGATGGTGGCGTAACCGCGTCCAAACCAAAGGCGCGCCGGAACTTTGGACAACCAAATTTCCTGCTGCTTTTGGCAAGCACACTGATTTGGGTCGGCAACTATCGACGAATTGCTTGGCGGCGTCCTTTCCGGTAATACGGTTAAGCTGGGGAAATAGTCTTGCTCACTTGAGCTTGATAAGCTCCATCAGATCCAGATCCTTGGCTTTTTCGGCTCTTCTCTGATAATCCAGCAAAGGAGAGTTGCGGTTCTTTGGCTTTTCTGATGCGAGTATCTGAGTTCTGGAGCCGACCTCGTCTTTGATTTTGTTGGCTGCCGTCGCACTCAGATTTGGGCAGTCCCTGATACTCAGGTGAATAATTCCCGGATTGTTGAGCAGAATCGAACGCAAGCCTTTGGCCGTTACTTCTGTATTCCTGTCCATCTCTAATTTTTGCAGCGAAAGCCCCTTCATCGTTTCAAGCCCTTCATCCGGTATTGCCACCACGTTCATTCTCAACTCACGTAAATTTTTCAATGTGCTGAGCTTCCCAAAGTTTCCTCTTATCATTGTCTCGCTTAGGTTCAGTCTCTCGAGACTCGGAAAATTGGCGGCAATTATCGGAATTGCATCATCAGTGATACCAGCGTGATCCAGATCCAAAGATAAGAGACTGGGTAAGGAGACACCTTTGATGAATTCGGTCGTAATTGATGGAATGCGCATGCAGAGCTCCTTAAGATGTTTCATCTTATTCAAGTGATGCATACTCCCTTTTCTGGCCCCATGGTGAATCTTGAGAAAATCGAGAGGCAATTTTGCAATTTCGTCCAGCGCTTCGCCATTCACAGAACACTTTTCGATTTCCAGTCTGCGGATATTCTTCGGCAAAAGGGCGAACGCCTTGGGATTTATATACTCCTCGTAGACGGCGACATGGTCGCCGACAATAGGAATGTCGTGAAACTGTCCGGGACAATCTTTCGACTCCCGGAAGTATCTTTGCCATTCATAGATGTCGGGTTTGGACGCCTTCTGTTCGTGTGGTTGAAGCAGAAAGAGACCGGAGGCGCCAACTAATGTAACCATTGTTAGCGCCGCAATAATTATCGGGATCATAAAAGAATGCTTTTTTGCAGGACCAACGTCTATTGCAGTATGTGCGTCGGTGGTGATCCGGTGATCTTCTTCGAGGGAAGAGAGCGCTTCAATCAATTCTGACATCGATGAGTATCTGTCATCCGGAGATTTTGCAAGAAGTTTTAAGATCAAATCATCCAGGGGGCGGGGAATATTCAGCTCCGGATAGCGTTCTCTCAGAGAAACCGGCGCTTGGTACTTATGTAGATCTACGGTATCAAGTGCGGTGCCTCCACTAAATGGAGGTGCTCCCGATAGGCATTCGTACATAATGCAGCCCAGTGAATACAAGTCGGAACGTTCATCTACATTCGTACCGTCCGCCTGTTCTGGGCTCATGTACAGAGGCGTTCCAATCATGAAACCTGTCATGGTAAGCGCCCCATCGTCTACCTTGTCGAGCGCTTTCGAAATTCCGAAGTCGAACACTTTGATCGAATTAAAATTGGCTCCTGCACCGACGAAAACATTTGCTGGCTTCAAATCACGATGAATCACGCCTTTCTTGTGGGCATGACCCATGCCTTTTGCAACTGCCAGCGCCACAGTTACAACTTCATCTTGTGAGAGACGACCGTCTCGTTTCAAGATCTCGGAGAGTACTTCGCCAGTCAGGTATTCCATTACAAGATAAGCAAAGCCATTGTTGGTAATACCGAAATCAAAGATCTCAACCAGATTGGTGTGCTTCATACTGCTCATAGTCTGCGCTTCGCGCTGGAAGCGGGGCACCAGCAATGTCGCGCACTCGCCCACCAGTACCTTGATTGCCACAATCCGTTGGAGGCTTTTGTCTTTTGCTTTGTAGACGCGCCCCATGCCGCCTTCACCTAGAACCGCCAGGACTTCATACCTGGATGATATGCTGGCGAGTGGCTTGTCACCTTTCATCGCGCGCTATCTCCTGATCAGGATGCTTTCCTTTGTAATCGTGCTTTGTCTGGCTTTGCGAATCGCTGCATTCTTGATTTCCAGGCTGGTTCTGATCTGTCCGTGAAGACTGATTACTATAGCCATAATACGCCTTTTGAGTTTTTCTTCCGAGATGCCCTCATCCACCATTTGATTGAGTCGTTTGAATTCATCTCGATAGGTCCAGACGCCGACGCCTCGCTTCTCTGCCTGGTTGATCTGATCCAGAAGCTGAGTGCGCATGGTCTGACACGGACCGGGATGAACCAGTGCATTCCCGTCGTTATCTGGAGCACTTTTGGCAACCGTGTGCTCATTGAGCTCATTGAGGAGGGTTGCGGCGTGATGCTTATGTTCGGAGTGTTCTGAGGAGCCCTGATCGTAGTGCGTGGGATGCGCATGTGAACCGGGTTCTTTAGAATCGGAGTTGTAGTGTGTGGAATGCGCAGGTGAGCCGGGTTCCGCAGAATCGGAATTGTGTTGCGTGGGATGAGAAGGCGCACTGTGTTCTGAGGGAGTTTCGCCGTGGTGCAGGCGACGCGAAGGCGAATCGTGTTTCGTGGTACCGGAGTCGTGGTGCGAGGAGGCGGGCTCGGTCGGAGCACTTGTGTGCTCAGTCGGATGTTTATCACTATGTTCGGAAGGGACCAGATCTTGCTCGTCTTCGCCATCGTGTGCAGCTTCAACGGCGCCGGAGACTACTACATTCAAGCTAATCGTAAGTGCCGTGACAAAACAGTGACTCCGCGTGCTTCTTCCTCTTCTCATGCCTCACTACATCCCCGGACCAGGAGGACCCTGGGGACCGACTGGTGCTGGAGGTGGACTTTCGGTTGGTACGGCAATGCTATTAGCTATCCGCGACTCTGCGACCTTGAGATTGTGCGCGGCTGCCGACATATTCGGATCGATCTTCAACGCCGCCCTGAAGTCTGCCCTCGCTTGTGTAAGCTCACCCAGCCTGTATTCGGCGAGACCGCGATTGTAGAGAGCTTGTGCCAGTAATGGTACTTCGTTGTGAACATCGGAGAGCTCAATCACTGCCGATCTGAGGACCGCAGCCGCCTGATTGAGCAGCAGGCTCTTCTGGGTTTGATCCTTAATGCTATAGGCTTTGTCTATCAAGTCGGCTCCGACCGCCACGTAGATTGCTCCGAGATTGTATTTTGCCTGGACCAGATTGGTACGGAGTTTGAGCGCGGATATCATGTCGCTGGATGCTGAGGATAGATGTCTCAGATATAGATACGCCAAGCCGCGATTGTAGAAATACTGATAGATGTTGGTATTCTTATGAATCGCGGTATTGAAACTATTGACCGCTTCGCCTGCGGCACCGGATGTGATGGCGCTGCATCCGGCATTGTAGTCCGCGCAGCCGGAAATCGAGAGAGTCTGCGACCAGCCGGCTAGCCCTGCGGAGCCGGCTTCCTTGGCCATGCCATCGGCACGGGCAATGACCGGATTATCGCTCACGGTGCTGGAGAGGTGTCCAAGATTCGCGAGTTCGTCGACGGCTGGCGGAGCGCCTGTACCGCCTATCGATGAGATCTGCTGGCTCAAAGCATCTGGTTTTTTTACAGCCAGAAAGGTATCGATGTTGCAAAAGATGCAGAGGGTACCGGCGATAAGGGCGATAACCATAACAATCTTTCCTAGCGGCGCTCGTCTTCTCGCTGCCGGAGTGAGGGACTGCGCAGGCATAGAAATGCTGCCATGCACTTCGCGGTACTCTCTCTCAGCCGCCTTTTCCGCCATGTTGAGTATGTCTGCTTCCCACTGGTCGAGAAGGTTGTCTTCAGCAGGAAGCTCATTGTCGTGAACTTTCTCTAGCGCCTGATCTCGAACCTCTTTTGCTTCCTTGATCGCGGCTGCGTAGACCTGCTCGTAGAATTCATCCTGATTGGCTACTCCGATGTCGAATAGCTCACGGGCTTTTTGATGCGCCCCGTGATTGGCGGCTGTCTCTATCGAGCTGTGGGTTTCCCTGATCAACTTTTCCATCACGGCCCGCCGGCGGCGACTGTCCTTCGGGTGAGTAGCCAGGCGCTTCTGACGCAACTCTCTCAACACTTCTTTCTCTTCTGCAATACTTTTGTTAGGTGGCTCCAGGGGACCGGAAGAATCCAGAAATGCTGATTCCGAGCTTTGCTCGCCATTTGATCCGTTATTCCGCTCCGCAGGACGAACTATCGAAGCGACCTCCGGTGCTGAGAGATCGCCTGACTCCAGCTTCCTGTTGACGAGCTCCATGTAGTCGCGGAACTTCTTGGGCTCGGTGAGATACTCAAAGGCCTTATTCAGTTCGTCAAGTCGACGCTTGGCAATGGCGTTAAGCTGCTCGTCTTTGGAGAGCATGTCGTCGCGACAGCGCTGCACCTCTCTGTCGCGCGCTCTTCTGAGCTGCCGACGCGAAGCGCCCTCCGGTACATCGAGAATTTCACGCAGCCGGATACGTAGCGTAGACTCGTCAATCTGGTTGGGCAAAACGGTCCTCCGTCTGGCTCACGCTGTATCTATACCCGCAAGTCGATAAGGTTCACCCGACTGATAAAGAGAGTTTAGAAATGTGAGAATCTACAATCATTCTTGCAATTCTAATAGAGACCCCCTTACACTTCTGATTTTGGTGTGAAACAGCGTGATCTCCAGATATATGCCCTGGTATAAGGGCATAAGGAATTAACTCATACTGAAAGAAGCTACTTACTCACCGATGGCGGCACCTGATAACTCGCATTTAGACGATGGAAGGGCTGGGCTGTCGGGCTTCGGATCTATCGACTCCGCCGAGCAACCCAGTAAGACAGTGATTGGTGGGCTTTCAGAAGCTATCGGCAAAGGGCTTCGATCGCGTGCCGTAATAGTCGTCGCAGGTATCGGCATTGGGATCGCCTTTGTTGTCCTGACCGCCTGGCACATCAGATGGCAGGAGGTGGCGCGTGCATTCAGCACAGCGCGCTGGTTGCCCTGGCTGCCGCTCGGCATTGGCACCTACATTGTCGGTATGTGGCTCAGAGGGCTCAGGCTGCAGCTTCTGGTGAGAGACGAATCGGCGATTTCGATCGGCACCGCCAGCAACATCGTCGCGGTCGGATACGCCATTAACAACATATTGCCGGCCCGGCTCGGAGAGCTGGCGCGCGCCGGTATGTTGGCCGAACGGACCGGCTCGCCTTATCTGCTCTCTCTGACGATCACTTTTGTAGAGCGGCTTCTGGATGGCTTAGTCATATTGTTTCTTTTTGTCAGCGCCTCAATCATGGTGCCCTCTACGCCGGAGATGCGTAACTGGGCATCGGTCGCTGCCCTG
>CAZISK010000459.1:0-6572 GCA_964541355.1 uncultured Candidatus Obscuribacterales bacterium | reverse complement strand
TCATCATTTCGCCAACTGTTGATCGAAGCGATCGTTATGGGACCGTCCGCGGCTCGATGCTCTTTATCCACGTCCATTGCATTCGAGACGGGACATGAACACCAAGGTTGGCAAAAGCGCTTTCCAGAGGGGCCCGTTCTCGCACACAGTAGCTGAGAATAAAGACCGCCTTGTCCCTTCTCAGGAAGCCCAGACCGATCAGAGCCTTGAGCCTGAGCGACGTTATGACCGCTTCTTCCTCGAGCACGGCTGCTTTGAACAAAGCGGAGCCCTGTTCGCCCCAGCTCTTGCTATCGTCCGGGATGACCCGGTAGACAACCTCGCGACCGCAGACACCGGCTTCAACCAGCAAATCTCCCAGTGGGATGATCACATCCGGCTTGTTGCTTGTCACCGCAGCAGCGGCAGCCTCTACGTCCAGACCTTCTTTCACTACACTGAAGAGCGCTTCCGCTGCTTCATACGGCTTCATCGTGCAGGCGTGAATTTTCGCCATGAGGACGGTAGCCGATTGCACCTGATGAGCCGTTACGAGACCGCGCTCGAGCAGAATTTGTCCGAATGGTTTGTTCTTAAACAGCTCGATCTCGAAACATTCTGCTAAATCTTCTCTCGTGAGCAAGCCGGCGAGCAAAAACAGCTCGCTCATTCGCATGTTGTTGACGTGAGGGTGCAGGAAGTCCAGCTCGAACAGCGCTCGCTCAAACGAGATGGTGCGCTGCCTGGCATATCGCAAGCCCTGTGCCGCATTGTTCTTGTTCAGGGTGTTCTCGCGCCCCATAACGACGGCATTTAAGGCGCCGAGCAATTCATCAGTTGAAATCTTGTTATCCAACAGAAGTAGATGTCCAATCATCATGCCGGAATCGGAAGAAAGTTTGATAAATCGGCCGAGGTCTTCCGGTGTAATAAATTTGGCAGCCAAGAGAAGATTGGTCAACTCGTTGGTGACCGAGACCGACACTTGAGTGGCCTGGTGAAGCCTTTGAACGGAGGCAATCGCATCCGGCAAGCTCATCTTCCTCTGCAAAGCGATGCGCATCGCGCGAATGGCAAGGTCGGATGAAATCTCATTGGCCAAAACCTTTTGTTGCGCTTGTTGCGAGAGCGATATACTGTCATCCGGCAAATATCCCGTCTCAGATACCGCCTTCAAAAGCGGAATATTCTCCGAAACGGACATCTCGTTGGCTCGAGCGAACTCCTCACGAGTGACCAGACCGCTACCAAGAAGTAGTTGGACAAGGACTTTTACCTCATTTGTAGTCTGCTGGTTTGTCTCCAATCTTCACCTCATCAAGGGCCACTCGAAAACGGAATACGTCTTTTAGTTTACTCCGCGAAGGCTTCATTGTGAGAGCGATTTTCCCAGCTATTTGTATTTCTTTTTGTCGGGCCCAAGCATATATCTATCGATGTTTCGAGCATTACGCAAATCCGCTTCGGCGAGATCGGGATGCCCTGTTTTGCGATATAGCTCGGCGCGCTTATAGTAATATCCAGTAGCATTAGCATTACGCCCAACTAGGCGACTATAGACATCTATTGCCTCCTTGAATTTTCCCAATTTTATAAGAAGAGTCGCCTTACCTTCGAGCGCCGCTACGTCAGTTGAAGACGCCTTCAACGCAATCTCGAAACAGGTCATTGCCTTATCCAGTGCACCCTTCTGAGAGTAAAGCTCAGCCAGCCGTTTCGCAACAGCGGTGCGCTGGTAGTATTGATACTTCAACGCCGACTCCATGTCTGTCGTCGCCTTCTTTGTATCGCCAAGAGTGCGATAGCACATACCACGCTCGAAATATGGTGCATCTGTTTGGGTTGGATCTTTGTTTATCGCAGATGTAAAATCGGCAATCGCCTCTTTGTATTTTCCGGTGTGCATGTTGGTGAGACCGCGCCCTCGGTATGCTCCGGGCGGTTCAAAACCTAGTCTTTCGATTGCCGTATCGAAATCGTCGAACGCCTCCGTGAGGTTGCCTATCTCGATCTGACAATAGCCTCTTTCTGCGTAGAAGAGTCCTTGCTTGGGTGCCAATTTGATCGCCGCGTCGAAGTCTTTCATGGCTTCTTGCGTCTCATGTGCAGCCATCCTACACAATGCTCTTATAAATACACGATCCGGCTCCGTCTTGCTGGTCGATACCGCTTCTGATACCGCAGCTGCAATCATGTTCTCAGTGCCGATCACTTTACACAACGAATTGAGCTTGTTTTTTACTCCGGGATTCGCGACATCAATAGTGCAGGCCCGAACGAAAAATTCTGCAGCTCTCATCGTTTGACCAATGCTTCCCAAAAGATGTCCGACAGTCTCACACTCGCCGCCGGACAGGTACGGGGAAGCACATGCGATGTCTAATTCGGAAGCGCCTTCGCGCACACGATTCAGCCTCAACAGAACTTGCGCGCGCTTGATATGACACGACGGGCTCTCTGGATTTTTTTTCAACAAAGCATCTACGGCAGAGAGTCCCTCTTTGTGCTTTCCAAGCGCCAGATAACATTCGATGATTGAAATGTTTATTGGCAGAGTGTCATTACCGAGTTGCTTCGATTTGAGGAAATCGAGAAGCGCTTCATCAAACTTTTTTGCCACCGACCTAGCGTATCCACGAAACGAGTAGTAATCAGGCAGGTTTGGACTCAACTTGATCGCTTCGCTGATACTGGCTACGGCCTCCAGTGAGCGGCCTGTCGAGTGGAAGAAGTTCGCTTGCGTGTACAAATACTGAGCCTTCTTCTCCTTCGACAGGTCCTTCTGCTTCAGCAACCTCTGAATGACAGCGTCGGCTTCGACAACTTTGCCGTTTGCCCATAAACAGTATGGATAGAATTCATCGAGTTCGATGTGCTCGGGGGCAATAATCATTGCCGCCTCAATATCCTTCAACGCCTCCACGTATTTGCGATCACGATAGAACGAATGGGCTCGAGTTCTATACGCAACCAACAATTCGTTCTTCGTAAATCGCTGGGATTTGGCAGCGGAGAGAAATCTGGTTAAATCCGATTGCGCTTTTTTTTGATCGCCGACTGCAAAATAGAAAGCACCGCGACGCAGGAAGAAAAGTGGATTAGCCTCGATACCGGCGGGCACCTTAGTCCACAAGCGAAGCCGCTTCTCATCGTTGTGTTGAAGCTCCTCGAGCCGATCGAGATTTATTCTACCACCGAGGTAAAGAGGATCCTCTTTCAGCGACTGGTTCAAGTATGTTCGAGCAGCATCAAGCTGACCACGCTCTAAGTAAAAATATCCAAGATAGGTTAAAATAACTGCACTGTGAGGATTCCGTTTAAGAAGTTTTTGAAAACACCTTTCAGCCTCATCAAATCTTTTGGTCTTTTGATAAACCACTCCAAGTCGACCTTCGAACATCGCCTCGTCAGGCGCTTCTCGAGTAGACTGTTCGGCATCGTGGACTGCCAGCTCGTCCGATTCAATCGTTGAAAGCGTGAACGCTTTCCAGCCGTCGGCACTCTTATACCCCTCAAGAATATGCATTGCTTTATCGTCACTGCCCGTGCCTAGATGCAAATTCCAGGCGCGAGCAAGCAAACCGCGGTCCAAGTCTTTTGCAAGTGCCTCGACTCGATCCAAGTCCTCGAAGCATAGGTTGCTTTCTCCAAGAGAAAGATATCCCATTGCCCGAAAAAAATGCGACTCTGGGTTCTTTTCGTTGTGATTTATGGACTGCGAGAACTCGTCGACAGCTTTCCGGAAATCGCCAGTTCGCAGAAATTCACGACCATTTTTTTCGTGCTGCTCGGAGCTTCGTCCGCAACCGAACAAGAAGGGCAGCATCATCGCGACAATGCCGAACGACAAATAGGTCTCAATGGAGCTGGATTTAGGCATCGAATACGCTACCACAATGGATCTGCGATTGTCAGGCGGGTATACTAGATTTAGCAGTCCCTATTCTATCGACGACAAAAGCGATGAAAAAAACAATTATAGAGTACACAAGAGTTATTGCCTGTTTGCTATTGTCTCAAACAGTGATGTTGCTTGCTCAGATGCCCGATTCGAATGCAGCCTGGGCCGGCGAGACTCAAATAACCGACATTTCTGGACGATGGAACTCTCAATTCGGACCGGTCGTACTCAACATGGACGGTAAAGACGTCGACGGAGAAGCAATCGTCACGGGATCCTGGACCAATGCCAGCACCGTTGGACAGTTCGTCAACGGGCGATTCAAGCCAGGCACCACCGGCGGTGTGCTTCGGTCAGCGTACTATTTGAAGGCACAGCACATTTACGGGTTCGCGGAGTTCAAGCTCGATTCATCCAGGACTGTGCTTAACGGGACTTATAGTCAGTTGGGGCAAGCCGGTCCCTGGGTTCTGACAAGAGACAAGGGATTTGTAGCAAAGACAGTAAGCAATCTGGCATTGAAGCCCGATGCGAAAAAGCCAGCTACTGCACTCAATAACATTGTCGGTAAATGGGACTCCGACTTTGGATTGGTAGAACTAGAGAGTACCGGCTACTCTCGAGGTGTCCTTTTGAAAGGCAAGTTCACTCGACCGGACGGCAAGATCGGTAAAATCGAGTCAGGCATGTACTTGAAAGATCCAATGACGAAAGGAGTTGTGAAGCTCGAGTACAGCGCCCCATGGAACAACACCAAAGGTACAGCGCAGTTTTACCCGGATCCTAATACCCCAGATCTGCAGTTAGTCGGAAGCTACACTCAACCGAGCGAGACAGGGAAATGGGTGCTGAGCCGCCCATTGGGCAAGTAGCCTGGTAATTGAGGCAAAATAACCTCTGTTCAAGCAAGACCATTTTGTGCGCCAAGATTGTCGTGGTACGCCGCGACCTGTAAACCGATCGATTTACGCTTAAGCAGCAAACTCTCTGGTTAAGCAAGTCCGTGTAGCGCCCCAGGATTACCGTTGGCAAGCGCGACTTGCTCGCATAGCGCCATTCTTGCGGTAAGTGTAAACCGATATCGGTTTACACTTAAGCAGCAATGCCTCTATACAGGCAAGACCAGTTCGCAATCCAAGATTGCAAATGATCGCACAAGTGTAACTTGCTGGCGCAGCACCGCTAAACCGATATCGGTTTGGCTTTAGGCGGCAAACTCTCTGGTTACTCAAGACCATTTTGTGCTCCAAGATGGTCGTTGGCAGCACTAGCACAGCTCGTCTCATAGCATCCATGCAGGCACGCGAACGACCTAAGTCTCTTGCTCCGGCATGTATTCTTCGGTGTCCATGCCGAAGGTCCAGGCCACTGCCTCCCGAGCGCTCTCCACATGTGGTGGCACTCGCAGGTAATACCAGCGACTGCTGCCATCCGGCTCAGGCGTGGAGTTAAGCACTTTGACCATTTTCAAGGGCTCGTCACCGATAAAGTCTTTACGATAAAGTATGCCGCAACTGTCTTCATCTATTTTGACGGCTTCGGCATCGATCAGGTATCGCTCGACACCGTACACTTCAATGAGATGCCTTCTTATTTCTGCGTTCTGCTCGGATTCAATCTCTTTCAGGTTTTTCCGGTGCGCGAAGTGTGTGACCCTTGGCGGAATGAACATCCCGTGACGAGCATAGACCGCCCAACCATCAAGGTATTCCATTGCCGGGCCGAAGTCATTGTGCAGTCTGTCGTCCGAATCTAGAAGCAGCATCTGAGGTCTGAAACTGACTATGCATACCTTATCGAATGCCCACCACCAGCTGCACTGTCGAGAAAGAGCGAGAATCCCCCTGGTGAGCGGAATGTCCACTCCAAGCTCTTCAGCGAAGCTCAAGAGCTCGAGATTCTCCACATCCTGCCCGCCAAGCCCGCAGTACCAGCCCTGGCTCGAGCAGGCGCTCGCGAAGTGCGAGTCATAAATCATTCGGCTCAAGAGGTCGAACTCAGGATCCGACATCTGCTGCTGTACTCTGGCGAGTACGTAGGACCAGACATCCTCGGAAAAGACCTGCTGGCTTTCACGAGGGTCGGCCCTGAGCCCAAATCGGATCTCGAGTTGACGGCCAATCTGGGCTCTAATCGGCGCGACGATGTTGTCTTGAATGCCGAGTGGATTTAGTTTCAACTTCCGATCAATCTCGTGCCAGAGCTCCGCCGACGAGGAATCAGAGTTGCTGGAGAAAAGCTGATGCGTCATCTGCTCGAGCGGTTTGTGCCAGATCTTGACATAAAGGTTTTCATACAGCTGATTGAATACAGCTGCGGCCACCGCTCCACATAGCGGAGAATCGAGCCAGATGAGCCTGTCCGGCGGCGGAATGCCCGCCATCAAATAGATCAGGGCAACGCCTTCCTGTACAGCCTGAACATCAAGATCCTCGCAAGATCGAGCGAGACGCAACCATTGATCGCGGTGCTCTTTTAATCTCTTCTCGATAGTCTTGTCCAGTACGACCACGGTTGACGCCAAATAGATTGTTTTTGCAATCTGATTTTATTGGCTCCATCTTCGACTGTCCACTAAAGTGTTAACGCTCAACTTGGTCGATTCGACTCGAAGTTTAAACATGACAATAGTGTTGATTCTTAGAGAGTTGATCAACGATACCGTATGCAGTATTAAACTTGACCGGTAGAG